>JAIXLE010000022.1 GCA_026931725.1 Bacteroidales bacterium | reverse complement strand
GCGCCAACGTGCCCTGCTTCCATGATCCCTTGTGCGGCTCCCGTGATGACCATAAACCCTTCCTCGGTCATCCGTTTGCTGAAATCCACGGCGGCTTGATAAGCTGGGTGATTGGGTCGTGTCCGGGCCGAACCAAAGACGGTGACTTTCCGAATGCCGCGATACCCACCAAAAACTTTGAAGCAATATCGGAGTTCCTTGAACGCGGCGGTCAAGAGTTTCAAATCACCACGCCCAGCTCGATCGCGGAGCAGCTTGTCCGCGGTTTCTTTTAATTGCAGGACCAGTTCTTCGATTTTCTCGTCATGAGACGATGGGCTATCCGTTGGTTCTGATTGGGTCAGATTATCAAACGGTGTATCCGAATGGGAATCGGGCACGGTCGGCCTCCAGAACGTGATAACCGCTATTTTATCCGTCTTGGGTCGGCTGTCGGCGCAATTTCCGCGCGACGGTAGGGAATACGGGCATATTTTCTCATGATTACCCTTTTTCTGATAGACTCTGATCAACAATGGACTTAGTACTGTTAGCCAGTAATGCTGCGCCCAACCTCCGAAACCTCGCATCGGATTTTCCGGGAGTTCGTATGATTCGCTTTTTCACGGTAACAGTAGGGGTGTTTTGTCTGGGTTTCTCCGTCCATGCGGATGACCCGATTGCGGAAATCGTAGATGGTGCGAAGTACCGGATTATCAATCGGAAAAGCGATCTGGCGTTGGATGTCATGGACCGGTCTATGGACAAAGGTGCTGCGATCATTCAAGCGAAACCGGATTCCGCCAGTAATAGTCAAATTTGGCAAGTCGTGAAATCGAATGTGGGGCACAAGATCATCAATTACCACAGTGTCCGGGCGGTTGATGTGCGAGATGGCAGAATGAAACGGGTCGGACAGATGATCTGGCAATGGGATATACATGGTGGTGAAGCACAACAGTGGTACTTCAAAAAATATCAAAATAAAGGTTATGTGATTTATGCGAGTGGCGGCTTAGCTCTCGCACCGCAGGGCGGTTCAAAAGATGTGGGGGCGAAAATCGTCCAATTACGCTGGGCCAATTCATCGGCCCAGGTTTGGGATTTTGTGCCTGTCAGTGGGGTCAAGGTGTTGAAAAAGTAGCCCCGTTGCGAATTTCCCATTCGTTCATTACCACCCCATCGCGTCCCGCAGTTTCTCCAGTCCACCAGAGAATGCCGCGGCCGCGGTGGGGTAGGTTTGGGCTGCGCCGATGAATCGGCCGTTGATGGTCTGGATCACATTACACTCAAAGGCACCCTTGGCCGGGCGGACATCGCACCGATACTGCGGTTGCCCGCCCAGCATCACGAACACAATTCCCTCACGGATTCCCGGTTTGAGCGAACCGCCCCGGTGCGTGAGCCATGCGGGGGTGGACGGTACAGCCATCGCGGACATGGGTTGGATTCCTGTTTCCCAAAACTCAGTTGGCTCCGAGCGCTCGCACGGAACCAACGCCCAAGATCCATTCTACGAATTTTATTCCGGCAGCGGCTTGTCTTTCGTTTCGGGAAGGAACGGCAACACAACCAAGCCCAGCGCGAAGACACTACACATCGCCAATCCGGCATAGCGGAACGGGCGATCTGGGTAGAGGCCTCCTTCGCTGGCAGAAGCAAAGACGCTGGTCGTGAGGAAACCCAACGCGAGCGGCCCGCTGGCGGCGATGAACCGACCCACGTTGTAGCAGAAACTGGTGCCCGTGGCCCGCAGGCGAGTGGGGAAGAGTTCCGGCAAGTATATCGCGTATCCACCGAACAACGCCAACAGGCAGTAACCCATCAAGACATTCATCCAGATGATGTCGAACCGAGTTTGCATTTGTGTGAACACGAGTGCCACGGTGGCCGCTGCTGCGACTAACGTGATGGCAAATGCGGGTTTGCGACCAATCATGGCAGAGAGCCAGGCAAATGAGGACATTCCGAAGAAGGCCCCCACATTGATCGCCAGTGAGGTGATCCCGGCCCAGATAATCCGCTGTCCCGCAATATAATCGGTTGCGGCTTTCCCGGTGAAGCCCAGCGCTTCCGCCTCGGCGGTGTAACTGGCGTTGAAGATGCGTTGGGTGAGGTCGATGGCGAAGAAACCAATCCCCCAGAGGCCCACCACGCCGACGAACGCCAATAACATGCCCAAGATCGCGTGTTTCGTGACCCAACCACCGCCGAATAGGTCGCCGTAGGAACCGAGTTTGCGACCCGTACCCGCATCCGCCGCTGCCTTGGCTTGGACCCAGGATTCGGGTTCAGACAAGCGACGCTGAATGAAGATGACCAACAACGCAGGCAGAATTCCGATGAGGAAGAGAACGCGCCAGGCGCTCAGCCCGACGCTTTTCAAACTATCCAGTGAGCCGTTCAGTTCCAACAACCCGAGCGTGATAAACAGACCCGCTGCCGTGCAGTTGCCGAATGCGGAGAGAGCCTGCATCAAACCCAGCGTAAAAGGCCGGGCATTGTCCGGCATCGTCTCGGCTAAAAGTGCCACCGCCGCCGCGAACACGCCGCCCACGCCCAATCCGGTGAGGAAGCGGTACAGACAGTAATCCCACGGCCCGACTGATAACGCGCTCAATCCTGTGAACATCGAATACAGCAGAATTGTGAGTGTCAGTGTGCGGACACGGCCAATCCGGTCGCCGAACATGCCGAAGGTCAGGCCGCCCGTGGCCCAACCGATAAGAAAGATCGAGGTGGAGCGGCCCGCCCAGCGGGTGATTTCGGCTTTATCCGCCGCTTCTGCGCCGCCGAGGAGGTCCGTCAACGACATGACCCGAGCCAAGTTAAACAACTGTTGATCCATGCAGTCCGCCATCCAGGCGATTGCTGCGACCGCGAAGACGAACCATTGATAGCCGGTGAGATCACGCAGGCTGGCCCAACCACGCCGTGGAGGCGTGGGTTCTTTGGAAATGGACGAGGAAGTCGTATCGAAAGAGGCCATGCGGGGACTCGGGGTGAGTGTGTTTGAGGAATGTATTGTGAAAGATATACTTACCCCACTACCGGAGTGCCAGCATTTCCCGACGCATTTGCCAGTTGTTTCCGTAACTCATCCGCTTCTTGTTGTAACTCTGCGAGCTGTTCTTCCAATTCCGCGATTTGCACTTCCAACCGCAAGAGTCGTTTTTCGGCGGAATTCCCCGTGATCCGCGCCATACCGCCCAGGAGGAGGAAGGCGTACCAACCCTTCATCATCAGGCCACGGAGGCGGTACAACTTATTCATCTTGGCGATCTGCTCCGGCGCGATGACGCGACCCAATCGCAACAGGCGTGCCAGAGGAGCCGCATCGACCCAGCGTGTCAGGATGAATTCCAAAGTCGGCAACAGCACGATGGCCATGTCAAGCCAGCGTTCCTTAACGTAAGCCAGCGTTTTCGGCGCGGCAGAGGCTTTGACGAGGAATTCGACCAAAAACGCCACCCAGATCATGGCGATGCCGACATCCAGCACGAGCATCAGTGCAGGGATTTCCTTCACACGCTCCGGGAGCAGGTACTCCGCTCCGAGAACGGGCAGGATCAGGAACGCGAAGATAAACATTGGCACGCCGAACAGCTTTTCCAGGCGGAGGAACAGTGGTTTGCCGGGCGATTGCCAACCGAGCCGCGGCAACCAAATCTGGTTCGTTACCGGGTGAACCCAAGCGATACGGGCTGAAGGGAGAACCAGAATCAACAGCACCCGCACAGTCGCTAGCTTCCACGAAACATCTGGGGAACGACGAAAAAACGCCACTACACCGTCGAGTGCGATCAATGGCCAAGCGATCATGAGGCCCACCCGCATGATGTCTATTTCCAATGGTTGTACATTGGAACTTCCGACACGATGCAGGAACCCTGCCATCAACAGGATGTCAACAAAAGCAATCGTGAACAAGATTGGGGCGAGGCGGTCTTCCAGTGTGCGTTCGGCAACCGGCTGCGTTTCCAGGAAAGGATGGGTTTCTGCGGCGGGGATCATCAGCTGACCTCCGTGACAATGGGCGGATAGCGTTGTTCTAACAGAAGATTCGTTTTGTTGTGGGGTCGCTTTCGAGAAACCGTCTGAGGTAAGGGATTCCTGATGGACTTTGGGACACGATAGGATTTTGTATCCAGGGGAGTACACTACTTCTAAAAAAATGAGACACTGGCCCATCTTCCGGTTCGTGTTTCTGTTTTCCAGCGTTCCCCAGTAAGGAATTTTTTGACTATGTCCGCGCCGACACCCGCTGATCCGTGGTTCCAGTCCCTGTTTGCTGAACGTATTGGCGGAGCCGGTTACGGCAAGGGAACCGCCATCTACAAATTCGAGAAGATCAAGCGAGCCAAACGCAAGGCGTTGGCCGATCACCCGGAACGACAACTGCTCGATTTCGGGATCGGTGAAAATGACGATATGGCGGATGTCTCGGTGCGTCGAGAACTCCAATCGCAAGTGGATTGCGTCGAAAACCGTGGCTATGCTGATAACGGAATCGCAGCGTACAAAGAGGCGGCTGCGGCGTTCATGCTCCGCCAATTTGGTGTCACACTCGATCCCGTGACGGAAATCTGCCACTGCATCGGCTCGAAGCCCGCCTATGCTATGTTGCCGGCTTGTTTCATCAATCCCGGTGATGTGACACTCATGACCGTGCCGGGCTACCCTGTGGCAGGCACCTACACAAAATACTTTGGTGGCGAAGTTCACCGTTTGCCTTTGCTCGCTGAGAACGGTTTCTTTCCTGATCTCGACGGCATTCCCGCCGAGGTCCGGCAACGGGCGAAGTTGCTGGTCATCAACTACCCCAACAGCCCGACCGGAGCCATCGCCACGGCTGATTTCTACAAACGTGTGATTGAGTTCGCGCACAAAAACCAGATTGTGATCGTGCAGGATGCCGCACACATTCTGCTGACGTATGAAG
>JAIXLE010000044.1 GCA_026931725.1 Bacteroidales bacterium | reverse complement strand
AGTGGCTCATGCTGGCAGTATACGCACGCGGCAACCTATTTGTGCAGCGAGTCTAGTATATGACAACAGTCCCAATCCGCGTGAAGTTGAACCACCGGATCGCGGTCCCGTCGTCTCGATCCCGATGGGCGGCGGCCTACATCACCGCTACCGCCGAGTTGCGTAGCCCGCTGATTCTCACCGACTCACTTCAACATGCTGGCGATTCCTGCCGAATCGTTGCGGACGGTTCGCGCTCAGCACCGTTCTCGCGAGGATAGCCACCTCATCGAGTGCCGCGAACGCTCCGAAGTCACCCGATGTCCGAACATTCGCAAGTTCGCTATCAATTCCATCCGCGTTCCCAACTGCCGAAATGACACATGCAAACGACTTCGGCTGTCAGGATGGCATTTTCGGGAGGCACAGTACCGTGGCGTTACCGCTTTTTCTCGGGGATGGCGAGTTCCTTGGCATCGCGTGGGTGGATGACCCATGCGAGTACTCGTGTCTGCCCCTTCGCGGCAGGGTTCTTCGACACGCGATGCAGGCAGCCCGCGGGTTCGTAAAATGCCTCGCCGACCTTGAGTACCTTGGAAGGCTGATCGTCAATCGCCCATTCGTACACGCCTTCTAACACATAGCCGAACACCGGCCCAGGGTGGCGGTGAGGATCGCCCGCTTGACCGGGTTGCAAAATCACTTCCACAGCCGTGGCTTTCGCGTCTTGGCCGCCCATCTTCTCCACGATGTCCCGAGCGATCACGGGCTTGATCTTGCTGGGTGTCTTTTCGTGACTCTGGGCGAACGGAACGCCCGCCAGCGTCAAACCGAGCCCGACACCGAGGAGTAAGATTTTGCGAATCATGAGGAGTTCTCCAGGAAGGGAAACAGGCACACACGCTGATGGGCGATCAGGGTTCATGCCTACGAACGGAGGCGAACGGCAGCGAACGGAGGGAAAATGTGGCCGCCAGAAGGGGGGAATCTCCCTTGCGGCGGCAGGAAATCGGCATGGTCGCAGTCGTTCCGCGGATCATCCCGATTCAGCCAACCCCGCACATCCTGGCGGTGGATCACCGGCAGCGGGCTGGCGGAGTGTGGGTTGCTGTTACTTCTTCTCAGGCAGGAAGGATTTTTCGCCGGTGCGGGTGGTGGTTTTCTGGTCTTGTTGCAGTTCCACCATGGTATCCGTGGTGCCGATGGTGACGCTCAGCGTGCCGCGCATCGAAACGGAAATTTCCGCCGATTCGACGCGATTGGCCTTGCTGTCGAAGAGAATCACACCCGGTTTTGGGTTCACGGTTTCGAGGTTGCCGCTTTTGATGCGGAAGAGTAGGCCGTCCGGTTGGTCCGCGGGCGGGGCTTTGTAGACGAGTTTCGTTTCCACTTCCACCCGGTCGAATTCCTTCTTCTGCGGGTCTTTCCCTTTATTGGTGAATTTGAATGTTCGTTCGTACTCACCGATCGGGCCGAGGGACAGCGTGCTTTTCTTCTCCCACGATTCCCCAACCGCTTTGGCATCCGGGGCGGTCAGACCGAGGCTCGGGTCGGTCATTTCCTTGAGCGCTTCATCAGAAAGAATCTTCTTCAGAAGTTGTTCCATTTGCGGGTTGGCCCCGGCCAGTTTCTTCAGGAACTCTTCGCGGCCTTCGACCTTTTCCACCTTCATTTTTGGGCCGAACGTCACGGTGAACTCCGCGCCGACAAGGCTCTTGAAGAAGCCCGCCAGTCCGGGGTTGCTGGAAGTACCCGTGGGGTTCGGGTCCGTGGAATCGTAATTGATCGGGTTGCCCGCGATGTCGACGGTCATCTTGACCCCTTCGATCGTCTGTTTAACGACTGTGCGATCTTTGTCGACCGTCACTGGGGTCCATTTGAAGTAGAAGGTCTGCTTGTGCTTGAGGTTCAGGTCCGAACCACCCTGCACCTTGACAGTCTGGCCGACTTCGGTGGTCAGTTCCTGATAAAACGCCTTGTCCTTTTGGAACTTCGTTTCAAAAGTGCTTTTCGCAGCATCTTGAGCGAATCCCACGGACACCATTCCGGCCAGTAGAACAGCAGCCATCCCAATGCGAGCCATTCCAAAACGAAGACGCGGCACGGTTACTCCTCCAGCAACAATTGCGACCAACTCAATGACAGATTTTGTACCTGACTTGGTTGCGCTTACAAGGGCGGTCGTGGAAATGCGGATAACTCGGGAAACTCGTCTTCCCGGAGTCGTTCCGCCTGGGGTATCCTTTTGCACCCCGGTCGGATGCAAGGAGGCATCATGTCCGATACACCGCCATCAATATCCGAATCGTTCTTCCAGCGGTTGCGTGGGCCGTTCGTGGTGCTGTGCGGACTCGTGTTGCTTGATCTGGCCGTGCTGGCTTTCCGCGATACCTGGGAACGTCATTCCCCGGATGGATACGCGGAGCGGGTGCGGGGCTGTGCGGCGCAACCCCGCGATTTCGTCCTAGTCGGCGGTTCTCCGGTGAGTGAAGGACTCGACCCGGCCATTTTGCAGGGTGTCTCCTGGCGGGGGGAAACCTTACAGTCGGGCTACGCGGTCGGTTTGCCGGGCGGCACCACCACGGATTATTACTTTGCGACAGTCCATGCCTGCCCCACGCCACCGAAACTGCTGGTTTACGGCATTACGGCCAGTGATATGAACGATCGGCGGAATGAACCTCATGGGATTCATTCGTTGATGTCATTCCGAGATATGGCGGATCTTTGCCACACCCGCCCGGATGCGGCCGAGTGGGCGACACGGCACTATGTTCAAGTCCGCATTGGGGACATCTGGTCGGCATTCCGGTATCGTCACGGGATCCGCATGGCGGCGGCTCGGTTCGTGGAAGAGCGTGTCCCCGGTGCTTGCCCGGACGCAGCGCGAGAAGCGCAGGAACTGCACGGATACTCGCAAAAACTGCGGGCAGGCACCGGATACGCTCCGGCACAGGGGTTTGAGTATCGCCATTACGATCAGGTGAAGGCGAACCACTGGCCGCAACCGCCGTTCACGTTCCTGGATCGGTATACGACGGGTTCGCATTTACGGTATTTGTGCCGATTGATGGATTGGTCGAAGGCCCACCGCACGGAGCTTGTGCTACTTGATATGCCGGTGACGGCGGATCTGGAAGCACAATACCCTGCCGCGATGGCCGCGTATCGTCGTCGGTTGGCGGATGTGGAGGCGGATTCTTCCGTGATCGTGCTACGGGCGGATCGGGCTACGGTCGGCCTCACGGATGCCGATTTCGCGGACATCATTCACTTGAACCGCGTTGGGGCCAGCAAACTCTCGCTCTGGCTGCGGACCCAACTCGAAACGGTACGTTCCATGGACCATCCCGCGACCCTAGCCGAGGTGCGCCGACCGTGATTCTTGCAGGGAAAGCCTTTTTCATCTTCCTGCTGTTCGTGCTGCTTGGCTACCACCTGCTGCGCGGGCGGAGCGCGAAGTACCGTTTCTTGCTCGCCGCGAGTTGGCTGTTTTACGCTTGGGCTGCTCCGCAGTACCTCGCCGTGCTGCTGGGGTTGACGGTCATCGACTATTGTGCCGGGTTGAAGATCGAAGCCAGCACCGATCCCCGGCGGCGACGACGCTGGCTGACGCTCAGTATTGTCTCGAATCTCGGATTGCTCGGGGTTTTCAAGTACACCACGTTCGTCTACGACACCGGGGTGTCACTGCTTCAGTTTGGCGGCTACGGTGTGCCGGATCGCGCCTGGGACATTTTGCTCCCGCTGGGAATCAGTTTCCACACATTCCAAGGCATCAGCTACACGGTGGACGTGTACCGGGGCCAGGTGCGTGCGGTGCGCAATTTCCGGGATTACGCTTTATTCGTGGCCTTCTTCCCGCAACTGGCGGCCGGGCCGATCGTCCGGGCTGTGGAGTTCCTCCCCCAGATGGCGACACCGCCGCGGGTCACATCTCGGCAAATCGCGGATGGGTTGCATCTGTTCATTTTGGGTTTGTTCAAAAAGTTGCTCATCGCCGATCAGCTCGATCAAATGTTCGTCTCGCCGGTATTTGCCAACCCCGAGGCGTTCGACGCGGGGACACTCCGCTGGGCGGTGATCGCCTGGGCGGTGCAGATTTATTGCGATTTCTCCGGGTACACGGACATCGCCCTGGGCACGGCCAAATGGTTCGGTTTTGAACTCCCGCCGAACTTCCAGTTGCCCTACTTGGCGACGAGCATCGCCGATTTCTGGCGACGTTGGCATCTGTCGCTCTCGACATGGTTGCGGGATTACCTCTATTTCCCACTCGGCGGCAGTCGGGGCTCAACCGTGCGGACATACTGCAACCTAATGGTGATATTCGTCCTCTGCGGGTTGTGGCACGGAGCCGAGTGGCGATGGGTCGTCTACGGCGTGTTCAACGGTGTTTTGATGGGGTTGCATCGGTCCTACGATCGTGCCGTGGCCGGGATACCGTGGCTCGACCGGGGACGGCGTTCGCTGCCGTGGACCGTGATTGCCTGGATGGCCACGATGGCCCAACTGCTTTTCGGATTGATTCTGATTCGGATGGAGTCCTGGTCCGGCGGAATCACTTTGATGGTGCGCGCACTCGGGTGGGAATCGGGATTGGGTCCCACGCCCACTCCGATTCCCCCACTGGTGCCCGTGTTGATCGCGGTGGGGCTGGCTGGTCACGTTGCGGCGGTGGGGTCATCCCTTTGGGGACGTGTCCCTGTCCGCGTACCGGATTTGGCCCGTGGGTGTGCGGCGGCTACGGCGGTGGTGCTGTTGGTGGTGTTCGCGCCCGGCGTGGGCAAGACCTTCCTCTACATGCAATTTTGATCTTCAGGAAGGTGCGAGTATGGGATCTTCGTGGACGTATGGGACATCACCATGACCCGATATGGCTATCCGCTTCTGGTGTTGCTCATCTGTCTGCCCGTGGTATTTCTGACTCTGGGAGTGCCGGTGCCGGGGTTAGATGTCGCCGTGCGCGGGGCACGGGTTCTGGATGTCCCAGAAGATGACCAAGAATTGGCTTGGTTGCACACGACAACGAATACTGCAAACTGGGAACGCTTCGTGTACGGGGTAGTGCGGGCACAACGACTGATACCGGGGTTGAAGGTCGATGAGACACGGGCCTTTCGAGACAGTTCGACGGCTGTCCCCGAATTGGTGCTGAGTCTCTCCGGGCAACCGGGTCACCTGCGTATTCGTTGGTACAAGCTCAGCAGCGATGCCGGGGTCGATTATTGGGTGGAGACTCTGGCTCGACGTGACCCAGCCCCACTCGCGGTTATCGGCGGCGGTTCGACCGATCGCGCTGTGGATCTCGCCCGCGCCATGAACCGTCAGGAACAGTGGCACGGTGGTCGACCGCTGCTGCTCCTGACCCAAGCGACCGCGGATCGGCTCGGAGACACGCCCGAACAGAATGGGACTGCATCGAAAGGACCGGGCCTGCTCGGATTGTACCCAGGCCGTTCGTACCGTTTCTGCTTTACGAATCGTCAAATGGCCGATGCCGTTCTGGATTTCGTCTGGCAAAATCCCGAGTTGCGGCCGCTCTCGTTTGCGGACATCGCCCCACTGACCGTCTGTTCCGGGCTCGCCACAAACGGGGTAGCGCATTCACGTCCCAAAGTCTTCGCGGTTGAGTGGGAAGATGACCCGTTTTCCGTGGACCTCAACGCCCAGTTCCGGGATGCCCTGTGCGTCAAACTCCGCCCCGGAAACAACGGGATCGATGGCGGATTGCCGATCCGCTTTTGGCAGCGTTCCGTGTACTACAGCGTGGGCGGGCAGGTCCGACCCAATCGGTACGAGGCTACCGTAGGCGGACAACTGCTGCAAGAATATCGGTCGTTGCCGCCGGAACGCTCCTTGCTGGTGCTTCCCGCCGTGACGACACCCGCCCGGCGACTCCTGGGGGGGTTGGCCGATGCGGAACCAACACTGGGGGCACGGATCGTCGCGGTCAGTGGCGATGGTGTCTCCCTGAACTCCGTGTACCGGGACGGACTCTACGCCTGGCCAGTGCAATCGTTGTCCGTTCCGTTGGTATTCTTCACGCATAACAACCCGGTTGCCTGGGACGAACCCAAGGACACACAGGACATCCCGCGTGAGTACGCACTGGAACCGCCCAATGGGACAGAAGATGTCCTCCTCAATACGGAATTGACGCGAATCGTGACCCAGGCGGCTTATGGGATCACCATGGACAATTCGATGGCCGCCGTGGCCGGGTTAGTGACGAACCCGGATGAACTCGCAACCCGGTTTGCCACGCTCTGCCCAGCCTTCTTCGACGAACACGGCAATCGCGTCGGTGGCACGGGAGAATATGTCGTCGTGGTGCGTCCCGTAACCTCGGTGGACCCCACGGTCCGCGCTGCGGACCCCGTCGCTCGGATTGATGTCTGGCATCGCGGAGAGGACCGCCGATGGCTGTTCGTCCGGCGGGTGGATGTGGACCAGTGGCGGACCCGTTCCGTGTTGACCCCGGAAGATCAAGGACGGGACGATGAACAGTGACCGTGACACCATTCCGGTACCACAGCCCATTTCCACCGGAAAACTGATCGGCAAGTACATCGGGGGGTTGGCTCCCGGCTTGATCGTCTGGGTTGTCCTCATCGGGTGGCTGGTGACGCTGCTGAACAACCGGGCGGAATGGTCCGAGGAGGCCGACCGCGCCATCGTTCAGGAATGGCTTTCGGAAGCCCGACCGTTCCGCAAGACCTTGCCCGAACTGGCACGCGAGTACGATCAGACTCGGCGGTTGGTGCCCCTTGAACCCAATCGTCAGGTTGTCAAACGCGCGGAAATCCGAGAGCAGATTCGGTCAATGGTCGAACCGACTCGCATCTATCAGGGGCAGTTGCCAGCGTTCCCCCAAGTCTACCGCATTGAGGTGCAATTCCCCACGATCGGCGGTTCGCCACAAGGGGACGCGGAAACCATTTTCTGGGAATCGCCCTTGCCGCACTCCCGCGAAACCAGTGGAGAAATGGTTCGGAACCGCGTGCAACTTTGGGTCGGCGACCAAATCGCCATCGCCTGCGAATATCAGATGCACGCCTTCAACAAACTTCAACAACGGCAAATCGAACAACGCCGAGAAGCGCTCATCATCGCGGCCGTATTGCTGGCCGCGACCCTGTTGGCGGGGCTCTTTACCTACCGTTTTCTCCGGCGGGAACGGCAACGCGAATTCGCCCTCCTTGCGGGACAAGCCGAAGCGGAGTACCGTCGCCGCGAGTTATTGGAAGCCCGCGTACAGCAGCAGGAAGCGGACCTCCAACGCGATGAACTCGAGCGTTCGCTGCTCAACCAGAAACTCGAAGCCGCCACACTCAAGCAAATGGCGGATGAAGCCATCAAGTCCACCCTGGAAATGAAGTCCCAATTGTTCGCCAGTATCGGTATCATGGCGGGCTCATATGCCCACAACATCAAGAACCTTCTGGTACGACCCAACGATCTATTGGTCCGCTGTCTGGAAATAGACGGACTCCCCCGTGAGCAAGTCGGGATGTTGAACGAAGTCCGCACGACATTGGGGACCGTCACCGATCGCCTCCAACAGATCCTCCGCACTGTCCGCCGTGACCCTGGCGACACGGTCATGACTCTGATTGATGTGGCCGCTCTCATCCGTGACACGGCGGTCACATGGGCTGAGATGGGACGTGATAAATGGAAAGTGGACATCACCGCTACGGTGCCGGGTGAGCCATTGTGGGTCCGAGGCGATGTGTCCCATTTGCAGCAGGCGATTGAGAATCTGGTTTTCAACTCGCGTGATGCGACATTTGAGAAACGCAATCATTTGCGGGAACTCGCCCGGCAAACCGCTGAGACAGACCCGGTCGCCCGGAAAAAGCGACTCATCGAGGCCGCGGGTTGGAAAGGGGCGATTACCTTACGGGCTCGTCGTGAGGCAGAGGTCGTTGTGGTCGAAGTCCAGGATAATGGAGTTGGCATGACCGAGGAAGTGCGGGCGAACTGTCTGCGATCGCACTTCACCACAAAGCGGGACAACGCCATTTATTCCGGCAACAGTGCGGGAATGGGACTCGGCCTTTCGTTCGTGGCGATGGTACTGGAACATCACCACGCGCAGCTCACAGTGGAATCCACCTCCGGTGAGGGAACGACCTTTCGCATCCAGTTCCCCACGTCCTCCGAATCCGTGTCCTCCGACACCCAGAACCATGCATAGAGGGAACTCTTGAACGTCTCATGCGGCCGAGATAATCGCCATAAATATCGGGGTGCGGATCGATACCGTGATCGGATCGCGAATGTCTCCTGTCTCACGGATGGTGCGTGTCCTCTTTCTCCATGTCCGGTTCGGTGATCCACGGTGTCACGAACAGAAGTAGCCCAAACAGGACATAGCCAATTGCCCACGGCCACGCAGGCACGAAAAGCGCCATCGTGGACTGATTTCCTTCGATCCGATACGAGTGCATCAATCCCAAGACGCTGAAGAGGCCAGCCGCCAGGCACCAGATGGCTCCCACACGGAATTTTCGCTCGATAATCATGACGGTCGTTGCAGCTAAAATCATGGATGACAAGACAAAACCTTCCGTCAGTGCAAATGCACCATTGATCCAGTTGTCAAAACCTTGAAAGGATTGCACCGTCTCCTCTGTCACGGGGCGATTCTTCCCATATCCCGCGACACCCAGTGCCTGCGTCGCCATTAAGGTGCCCCACGCGGCGACACCGGGGATGACCCCAATCACAACCGCCGGGGCATGAGACGTGGGCGTAGTCTGAAACGCCTGCGCTGCGATCACGATGCCGATATACAGCACAATCGCCATGCCCGCCTCAATCGGAATGGCCCACTGGATCGTCGCCAGTAACCCGAACAAGCAAATGACCGTAAAGAAGATGCCATTCAGAACCGAGTACCCCGCCCGCGCTCCCATCGCCTTCCAACCGGGATGTCCGATATAGATAGTCGTCGGGAAACAAGACCCAAACGCGGCCGCGGCCAATGTCCCCAAGCCGTTGACTGCTAGGCTGGGTGCGGTCGGGTACGCATCACCGGCAGCCTCGGCGGATTCGATGTTTTGCAAACTGCCCAGTAGGTTGAAAATGCCCATCGGGATGATGACCGACAAATAGGTCGCCGCGTAATGTCCCGAGAAGGCGGCGATGAGATCATCAAATACGGGGACAGGTCCATGCCAACTGGGGACGGTCGGTTCGACCCCGACAACAGGAGCGATACCCATGCTCCAAGCCAAAGCGGTCCCCACGGCCACGGCTACCAACCCGCCGGGGAGTCCACCCTTGAATCGGACATTCCCAAAATAGGTCAGCATGATGATTCCGAATGTGACAATGCCAATCATGGGGAAGGCGAATGTCCGAAAGACGAAGGACATGCTAATGAAACCCAGGGCAATGCCAGACAGTGTGGCCAGTAACGCCGCCCGTGGGGCCACCCGCCGAATCCACTGAGCCCCAAACGCCCCACAAAATTCAATCACCCCAGAGCCCACGCAGGCCACGAGTCCCGCGTGCCACGCCACCCGAGCCGCTGACTCGGGCGACAACCCTTGTTGAAGAGCCAATCCTTTCGCGGGCAACATCACCAGGAAAACGTGGGCGATCAATGAGACAGTGTTGATCCCATAGGGGAGGGCGCACACGTCCGTGCGGCCGGTCTGATCCGCGAGTCGTTTGGCTTGCCATGCATAAAATAAATTGCCCACCAAAAGCGACACGGCGACAGCGGGTAGGACATGGTCCAGCAGCAGCGCGGGCGGGAAGCCCAACACTCCCAAACACAATCCCGCGATCAGTAGAAGTTGAATCAGGTTATCAATGGCCAGTCCAAAGAACCCATCAATGTCACCACGAACAAACCATCGCATAGTCACTCACGGGGTTAGAGGTGAAGGGGACATTGGCTCAGCTTTGTGGGACGCGGCTAAACGGGTCAAAGCACTGACCGTAAAAATGAGAGGATACAGCTTCTCAAAGTACCACAAATTCGCAAAGTAGAAGCCGATCGGCGCGGGGGGAAATTGCGTCCCAGAATTCGTAGCCTGGGACAACCAATGGACACCGCGTGCGATCGCCTGTTGGACCGTGTCCGTGCGGGGGGCCGCGGCCAAGGCATCTAAAGCCAACGCGGTTTCTTCGATACTGGCGGGACTCGCGGGATTTGCCGGTGTTCCCGACCGTCCACCCCAGCCACCGTTTGGCAGCTGGGCTTGTACCAACCAAGCCACGCCGCGTCCCAGAGATTCTTCCCAGTCATTCGGCAATCCGGGCAGGTCCACTCCCAGAAGTCGAACCACCCGGCTTGTCCCATAGGTCAGATTAGCGACATCCGGCTCTGGGACATGTTGCGTCCCAAACCATAAGGGTGCCCATGCCCCATCGGATCGCTGTTCACGCATCAAAAACCGAACAGCCTTCGGAATGGCCTCCTTCATCCGACCACGGATGGTGGGTTCCAGTTGGGGATACCATGCCGCCCAGGCTCGCAGCGTATGGGCTGTCAGGTCCGCGGAACTGCGGTCAAATGGCAATCCGGTCCAACCTCGGCAAAATGTGGGGATCCCGCCGTCTCGGTTTTGCAGATTCAACAACCAGGTCGCCGCGACGGCAACGCGTTGGGACAGAGAATCGGGTTGTCCCATCGGCTCCGTATGTCCCAAGGTCGCCAATGCCAACATCGCGCTGGGGGTGTCATCCGCATCGGGCACGCCACCGGATAAGGGAGTCCAAGCCCAGCCACCAGGGGCCGCCCGCGTGTATGGGTGTTCGGTTTGGTATTGCTGTTGCAGAATCCAATGCTGTAGTTCCACGCGCTCATCCTGGGTGAACGTGTCCGATCCCAGAGCATTGATGGATAATGTCGTGACCCAGGTTGCCAGATTGGTGTCGATTGGCCAGCTGCCATCTTCTCGCACGGATTGTTCCAGGAAACGGATCGCATTCTGGACGACGGGATGCTCGACTTGCCCGGACGCGATGAGACTCATGGCCACGAAACCAGTCAACGGCGCGGCTTCGAGAAATCCACCCGTGGTGGGTTGAATCTCCTGGAGGAGGCGGGTCGTGCGTGGCCCAATCATATGTCTCAAAAACCGCGACACCAGAAACCAGGACGGACGAAAATGATGTCGCACTTGTCCGATGGCGATGAGGGCTGGCAAGGCGTAACTCACCACCGGAAGTTGCAGCCATTGGAACCAGCGGAAAGGACACGCCGCCAACTCAAAGGGTAATTGGGGGACAAGCCGCCAGCCGTTCGGTCCCAAACGTCCCGCCAGTGCCAACATGGTCAAAATGGGGACCGAGAACGTGCGATCTTTCCCATACCGCCGGACGATGGCTCGCGAGAGTTGGTGTGGGGCCAATCCGCCCGCGGCAGTTCGCAACCAGACTTCGGCCCGATTCACGGTCCCGGTCGCAATCACATCGTGATGTCCCGCTTCGGGAATGTGGAGTGTCGCCCAGCAGAGAGCCGTCGTCGAAATGTTACTGTGGCTCAAAACCGTATCGCCCCATCCGCCATCCTCGTTCTGATGGGCGACCAGCCACTCTAACCCTTTCTTGATCTGTTGTTGGTGATGAAAGTGGGCACCAGGGGACATGGCCTTCAGCCGTTGGCTGAGCGTGAAAACCGCGATCGCCGTGGAGAGCGCGCTACTCGAAAGTTCCCCTTCCCAATGTCCCAAAGGATGGCGCGCTGCCCGAAGAGTCGTCCGCGCATGGTGTAGTGTCTCAAACAGGGAGTTTAGGTGTTCCATAGTGTGATTCGACAGGACACGGGTTCCCTGGTGCCCGGTGTCCACTTGGGGACCAGGAAATGCGGACATCAAAACTCGATGACAGGCCACGCCGTCGGGACAACGAATACTTTCCCATCACCGATGCGGCCCGTGCGAGCCGCTTTCATGACGCGTTCGACGACCTCATCCACGCGGGTTTCCTCCACCCAGATGCTGATCTCGACTTTCGGAAGATACGCCGTGGCAAATTCGCCGCCGCGGTATTTGTTCAAGTACCCTTTCTGGCGGCCGTACCCCTTGGCTTCGCGGACGGTACACGCATCGACACCCATTTCGGAAATGACGGCGAGTACCGACTCCGCGACGAAGGGCTTCACGATGATGGTCAGATATTTCATGTCCCATCCGGGTTGATCCCGATGTCCCGCACCGTGAACAGGGGACGGAAATCGTACCCCTTGAGTGTCTCAGCCGCCCCCTGTAGACGGTCGCAGATGCAGACGATCCGCACCACGGTGGCTCCGATGTTTTCCACGGCACGCACGGCTTGTAATGCGGAACCACCAGTCGTGAGGACATCATCAATAATGACGACCCGGTCCCCGGATCGCACCTGTCCTTCGACGAGTTCCTGGCTGCCGTGCGATTTGACATTCTTTCGCACGAAAAAGCCTTCCATCGGTTTCCCGGATCGGTGAAACGCGGTCAGGGCGGCAGCGGCCATCGGGATCGCACCCACTTCGAGTCCGCCAATCGCCTGAAATTCCAGATCCTGCGTGACTTCAGCGAGCAGTTCCCCCAATAGTGTAATCGTTTCGGAATGAAACAGCACCTTTTTGGAATTAATGTAATATTGACTCTTTTTCCCGGATGCGAGCGTAAAGTCACCGAACTGCACGGCGCGGGCCAGGAACAGTTCTTTCAAGCGTTCATGAGAAGACATGGTCGCCTCGGTATGATCGTGCCTAAACAATCAGGAGCCAAGAAAATGCGATTCTATGGAAAATCGCGTGACTGCACCCTGGGTATTCGGGTTTCCTCTCGGTTCGTTCACCGGGTGCGGTATTCTGGGCAGGGAATGAGCGTGGGTCGACGTGGCCCTGGGAATGTGGTTGCAGTGGCGATTGCGGATGAAATCGCCTCCCGGAGATTGGGCGGTACGCCAGTACAGTTTCCGATGATCGGCGGGGGCAACCGGATCATCGGAAACTGTACTGGCATTTCGGCCACGGCGGAGCGGTTACTTGGTTGTCCACACCGGCGGGGGTGTGATGGTGTCTTCGGGGCGGTGTCCCGCGTTGGTGCGGCCGCTGCCGGCGAACCGGGAGATGATTTTTACCGTCATGTCATGATCGCAGAGCAATTGACAGCTGAGACGTACCCCGCTGAGTCCCTTGGTGGTGAGGGCCGTCTTTTCGGCTTCGGTCATGCGTTCGGGTTCCCCGGCGAGGAACTCGACTTTGCAGGTTGTGCAGCGGGCATGGCCGCCGCAGGCGTGTAATTGATCGACCCCGGCCTCGTCGGTCAGGGCGAGGACCAATCGTTTATCGGCGGGAACCTCGAATTCTCCCACTCCATCCACGGTCAGCTTCGGCACGATCTCTTCCTCAAGATGGGTCTACCCGGCGGCAGCCGGTTACGCGGCGGCCAGTTGCGATTCCGATTGACATTGTACGGCTTCTGCGGAAGCGGCGAGGCTGACGAGTTCGCTGCGGGTCTGACGGAGAACCAGAGCAATCGGAGAATCGGGTTCCATCCGATTCAGAATCGCGGTGATTTCTTTCACCACCCAATGCGCTTCGGTGACATTAATTGTGAGAGCAGCAGGAAGATTTGTTGTCGTCGCGGCCATAAACCCTGAACCTCCTTGTTCGGGTGAAGGAAGTCCGATTATGAGCGGCCCTCCGCGCGCTCTCAAGGGCAATTCGATCCGATCGAGAAAAGATTTCATTTCTCGATCCTCAGCGGGTTACGCGGGTTCCGCTCGTGGCCGGAAGAACAGGACAAAAACGAGCAGGGCCAGCGTGCAACCCACCAGCGGGACATCCCATACGGGCGGCCAGTTGATCACCGTGCCCGTGCGATGTCGGCCAACGACTTCAGCCGCCAGTGTGTTGCCCAGCCACGGCCCGAGTCCACTGACCGCCATGGCCACGACGGCCTGCGCACTCGCTCGCAAGTGCCAGGGTGCCTCGCGGTCGATGTAGGTGGCCGCGATGACGAAGAAGAACGCAAAACTCCAGCCGTGCATCGGCACCCCCACCACCAGCACGGCGGGTTCCCAGCCGGAACGCATCGCCGCCGCGCGGGCCACATAGCCGATCAAGCCGATCGTCATCAGCAACTTCATCCAGCGGCGTGGGTTCATCAGCGGGATGACGAACATCACCCCCACTTCGAGTACCTGGGCAATCGTCATGAGTTGCACCGGCTCAGGCATTTCCAGGTCCGTCAAATAGCGATGCCCATAGACGACGTAAAATTGATTCAACATCGAGGCTGTGAATGCGACGAACAGAAACACCGCGAACGAACGATCTCGCAACAGTTTCAACGCCGGAATGCCGAAAGAATCGGCCAGGGAACGGCCTTGTCCTTTCGGTGGCGTGGCGGGCAGCGTGAAGCTATAGGCCGCGACGATAGCCGCGGAACCCGCACCCAAGAATAGCCCATCCGAAGAAACCGCCGTCAGAAACATCCCGAGAGCGTTGCCCGCGACTACCCAGCCGACCGTTCCCCACATCCGTGTCCGGCTAAAATCACGGGCTGGGTCCGGCAAGTTCCGTAGGCTGATCACCGTAATCAACGTCATGCAGATTTGCGTGGCGAAGCAGACCGCAACCATGATGGCCATGAGCGGCAAAAAGATCGACGAAGCCGTGGCACGAACTGTTGGCGATTCGTTCACGCGATCCAGCGCCTGACGCACACGGGCTCGCATCGGTTCCAACGCGGCGCTGGGCACTGCCGCCGAGAATGCCGCGAGTCGTTCGGACTGATCGAGCGGAGAGTGGCCCGCGATGCATTCCTGATTGGCCGTGTCGTGATAAACACGATCCATCCGCTCCCAGTTCGATTCACACCACCAACCCGCGAACGCCAGTAGCAAACCCATTGCCAATGCGGCAAAGGCAAACACGCGATCGGCTCGGAACAACCGATCCGCGAGCAGGCCGATCACCAAAGGCGCGGTCATCCCGGCGATGGCGAACGAAGAATAGATCCAACCCACTTCCCCGGTCGAGAAGTTCAACCCGCCCTTGGTCGGCGCGGACATCAGAAACGTGGACAGTGTGACGAGCCACGAACCCACGGAAAAGTAGAAGAGAAACATCATCACAGATAGCCGCGTCCGCACGAAGCGTGGCATCGTATTGCCCATCCTGGGTGCCCCGATGATTCACCAGCTTGGCGAGTGCAAGTGCCGACTCATATCACGTTTCGGTGTGGTGTCTGCCGAACGGCCACCGCCATTCTATGATTTGCCCCTACACTGGCGAACGGACCACCCCGAGAAATCCGCTTCCGCGAAACCCGCAAGGGTACGAGACGACCTCTGGGGCGGCCTATCATTGGGGCAATTTTGATGCAATCGGAAACAATCCGCATATAATGGACATGCTGCCTGGTAGAAATCGCTACATTCCCGCTTCGGTTCCGTTCGTCTGGATGGGCTTCACATCATGAAATTAACGCGGTGGACTCCGCTTGTGGTCGCACTTGTTGCGGCTGTCTGGTATGTGCCTGTACGCTTATATACGGTGGCCGCGGAACCGGCTCCCCCGCCGACCTTTGCGGTCGAGGGAGTCGCTTTCCTGAATGCGCACTGCAACAAGTGCCACGGTCAGGAACGCCCCAAAGCCGACCTCACGCTCACGGGCATCAAAACCGATGCGGACGTTCTGAAAAATCGCAAAACTTGGCAACGGGTAATTGATGTCATCCAAGCTGGGGAAATGCCACCTCCGTCCCGGAAGCAACCGGCTCTCGCGGACAAGGAAAAATTCATCAGCATCCTCACGAGTATTTTCGATAAAGTGGATCGCAGCAGTGCCGTGGACCCTGGCCGGGTCACGATGCGGCGACTCAACCGCGTCGAATACCGCAACACGGTGCGGGATCTCTGCTTCGTTGATTTCAACGCCGCGGAAGATTTCCCTTCCGACGACATCGGCCACGGCTTCGACAACATCGGAGATGTGCTGACCCTGCCGCCAGTGCTGATGGAACGCTACCTCGCCGCCGCCGATGCGGTGATGGCCCGTGCCATCGTGCCGAATCCGCCCCCACCCACAAACCGCTATCTCAGTGGGCAATATCTCGAACCTTCCAGCCCCAATCCACCGCTCAAGAACAACGCCCGCATCGTGACGGTGGACCCCAACGGCGATGCCGTGAAAACCGGGCCGGTGCATACCGCCTACAAAGTTCCTTCTGACGATGAGTACAATTTGAGCGTCCAAGTGTACGCCGAGACACTGGGGAAAAAGCCGGTGCAAATCGCCCTGCTCGCCAAGGGCAGCAGCACCGCCCCCGGCATCGCCACGGATCAGGAAGTCGAAAAACTGACCGGAGCGGCCCTGAAAAGCCTGCGGCCGTTCGTCATCCTCAAAATCGCTGCGGTCAAGTCCCGCGATCCCAAAAAGCCGGACACGATCCAGGCGAAAGTTCCTGCGGGGATGGACTTTACACGGGCAGCCGTGGCCATCGTTCAGCCACCCGCGGGCGAACCGGCCCCGTCCGTACATGTCAAACTGCTGAAGCTGGAAGGACCACTCGACCCCCGGCCCCACAGCCAACGGAAGTTGCTAGCCTGCGATCCGAAAAAGCCCCAGGCCGAGCAAACCCGTGAAATTTTGACGCGGTTCGTCAGCCGTGCCTATCGGCGACCCGCCACCGCGGAGGAAGTCCAACGCCTCATCCGCTTGGTGCAGTCAGCGCAATCCAGCGGGAAATCCTGGGAAGCCGGGCTACAACTTGCCATGACCGGGGTACTCTGCTCGCCCAAGTTCCTGTTCCGCGTCGAAGTGGATCCCTCTCCGATCCCCGCTGGACCACACCCCATCAGTGAGTATCAGTTGGCCAGCCGATTATCGTACTTTCTCTGGTCGACGATGCCGGATGAGGAGCTGTTCCGATTGGCAGCCGATGGGAAACTGACGGCGAATCTCGAAGCCCAAGTGCGCCGCATGCTCGCCGACCCACGCTCCCAATCGTTGGTCGATCGGTTCGTGTTCCAGTGGTTGCAATTGGAACGATTGCACACGATCCAAGCCGACCCCAAACTCTTTCCGAAGTATAATGATCGCCTCCGCCAGGCCATGCTGGAAGAAACACGACTCTTCTTCCAGGAGATTGTGCGAGAAGATCGGAGCATTTTGGAGATCCTCGGCGGGAATTACAGCTACATCAACGCGCAACTCGCCACGCTGTACGGGATCAAGGACACGGCTGGCAATCCGGTTGGCTCGGACCCGAAGAAAGCGAAACCCGGCGGGAAACGGTTCGAGCCTCGCATGGGCTTCGTGCGGGTCGACCTCAGTGCCGTGGGTCGTGGGGGCGTGTTGACCCAGGCCAGCGTGCTGACCGTGACATCGAACCCCACACGCACCTCGCCGGTCAAACGTGGGAAATGGGTTCTCGAACAACTGCTCGGCACCCCACCACCACCGCCGCCGCCCGATGTCCCCGAACTGGAAGAAGACGGCAAAGCCATCGCCTCCGGTTCGGTACGGCAACGGTTGGAAGAACACCGCAAGAACCCGGCTTGTGCCAACTGCCACGCCAAGATGGATGCGCTCGGTTTCGGCCTGGAAAACTTCGATGCTATCGGCGCGTTCCGTGAGAAAGACGGAGCGTTCCCGGTCGATTCTTCCGGCGTGCTACCCGATGGCGGCGCTTTCTCCGGCCCAGCGGAGTTAAAACAGATACTGCTGGAGAAAAAGGATCTCTTTACCCGCTGCTTGGCCGAGAAGTTATTGACGTATGCCCTGGGTCGTGGGTTAGAATACTACGACAAGCGCGCCATCGACTCCATCGTGGCTCATACCACTGCCCATAACTTCCAATTTTCATCCCTCGTCATCGGTGTCGTCACCAGCGACCCCTTCCGACTCCGCAGAGGAAAGGATCAGCAATGACCCAAAAACGACTATCGCGGCGGACGGTCCTAAAAGGGCTGGGTGTGTCCGTGGCCTTGCCTTGGCTCGAAGCCATGGGGCCAGCCAACGCCTGGGCTGCGGGTGCCGCCACGAAGAACCCCGCCCCGAACCGGATGGCGTTCCTGTACGTCCCGAACGGCATCAATATGGCCGACTGGACCCCCGCAAGCGAGGGGCCACTTTCCGGGAGCTTACCGCATATCCTCAATCCGCTGGCCGCGGTGCGGGAAGACATCCTCATTCTCACCGGCCTGACTGCGGACAAAGCCCGTGCCCACGGTGACGGTGGCGGTGACCATGCTCGCGCGCTGGGGGCGTTCCTCACAGGTTGTCAGCCCCGCAAAACCGATGGCACCGACATCCGCGCGGGAATCTCCGTGGACCAAGTGGCCGCGTCCCGGCTCGTCGATCAAACCCGGCTGCCCTCGCTCGAAATCGGCTGCGATGCCGGGGCGATGGCGGGCAACTGCGACTCGGGTTACTCCTGCGTCTATTCCTCGACGATGTCTTGGCGATCCGCGACGCAGCCGTTGCCGAAGGAAGTTAATCCCAAACTCGTTTTTGAACGGTTGTTCTCCAACGGACCCGATCAAAAGCGTGCGGAACGCACCGCCCGTCGGAAAAGCGTCCTCGACTTCGTTCTCGAAGATTCTCGGAGCCTCAACGGCAACCTGGGCGTGAATGACAAACGGAAAATCGAGGAATACTTCACTGCCGTGCGGGATATTGAACTCCGTATCAGCCGCACCGAGCAGATGCCGCCGATTCAACTGCCAAGCGGGGTCGAAACGCCGTCCGGCAAACCGGCCAGCTACCCGGATCATGTCCGCCTCATGTATGACCTGATCGTCCTGGCTTTCCAGGCCGATGTCACGCGGGTTGTCACCCACGTTCTCGCCAACGAGGGGAGCAACCGGGCGTATCCGTGGGTCGGTGTCTCGGATGGGCACCACAACCTCTCGCACCACGGCAATGATCCAAAGAAGAAAGAGAAACTCCGCGACATCAACACCTTCCACACGACCCAGTTGGCGTACTTCCTCCATAAGCTGAAGTCCGTGCAGGAAGGCGAGGGAACATTGCTCGATCATGTGATGATCGCCTACGGCAGTGGAAACAGCGACGGCAACCGTCACAACCACGATGACTTGCCGATTCTCTTGGCGGGCCACGGTTGCGGAACGATCAAAACGGGTCAGCACATCCGCTACCCGAATGAGACCCCGCTCAACAACCTCTGGTTGGCGATGCTCGATCGCATGAGTTTGTCAGTGAATACCCTTGGCGACAGCACGGGCAAACTCACGGGGCTAGACGGATAACCCATTCGGGAACAGGAATGCGATGATGGGGAGGAAGACACCCCCATCATCGCACGGTGACCTTGAGCGTCGGCGGAGTCAGCGTCGGATGGTTGCGGTTGGCGAAACCGTGAACATAATCTTGCCGACCGCTACCCAAGGTATCTCGGACGATAATGAAGGTGGCCAGTCCATTGGTGTCTCGGTTCAAAAAATCGACCAGGGCCGTTCCTTCGATTACATACACGCCAGACTGCACGGCCTGTGGAATCGAGAATGTCCCGAGTGGGCTGGCCTGCTTACGGTTCACGGTTGTCGGAACCGGACTGTGTGCAGGAGCATTCGCCCAGGTCATTGTTCGCATGTCCCACGGATCGAGAGATTCTTCGGTCAGCCCATAGACTGTGAATGTGGCATCCGGCACCTCGGAGGCAAAGCCGATCCCGGTCGGACTGGCCGTGAGTGTGAGTCGGGCTTCCTGGATCTTCCGCCCTTGCAGCGGTGTCAGGTCGATTTTGAGATACCCCTTCCGGTTGTAGTTGCTCGATTGGGTACGGGTGCTTTTCACCAGAATGAGTACGTCGGAACGATGATCGGTTTCGACCGGCGGTTGAATGTAGCCATCCTGCCCCTGTCCCATCGTGGTTGTCAGTGTGAGAATGTCCGATCGGTTGCCGCCGAGGGGCGGGGGAGCCTGAGTCGCCGGTGGGGTTTCCATCAGCGGGTCGAACGGTCGCACCGCGTTGGTTTCAAAAGTCAGCCCTTGGCCGGTGGGCATCCGCTCGATTTTGCCGGTAGCGTGGTGCTGGGCATCGACCAGACCGTTGAAGACTTGGACATCGGCGGTCTGGTGATCCCGGACGTTGACACCGAACTCCGTGCCCAGATCAATCAGTTTCGCGGTTGGCGTGTCGACCACGAAGCCAATGGCCGGGGGCGGCACCTTGGCCACCAATCGACCACCATGCAGGGTACAGTGAGAACCGGAAACCAGTTCCAGTTCCGCTGGCCCTTCGAGACGGACACGGGCACCGTTATCGAAACTCAGCGTGGCGAGCCCTTCGACTAAGTGGAGCCGACCCGTGCCCAGCCGGGAACCGATGACGGTGGGGAGTGTCCCACCACCCCATTTATCGGCCTTGGCATCGGTGAGCGTGGCAAAGGCCACGGGGGATGTATCACGGGATCGCACAAGGAAGATTGCCACCAAGAGACACGCCGCCAGGGTGCAAGCCACGAGGAATCGCCGTCGCCAAGTACGGACCTGCGGTCCCAGTTGCTGTGGTTCAGGAGAGGAAGGATGGGTTTCTGAACCTCCCGCGTTCCAGGTGAGAACGGCGTGCATGTGGAGGAATGCGGTGTAGAATCGCAACGCCTCTGGTGCCGAGCGTACCCGGACTTCGAGCCGTTGGGTTTCCGCGTCCGTTAGTCGCCCTTCGACCGCCGCGGAGCAGAGGGCACGCAATTCATCGTCCATCGGTTGTCTCCGCTGCGGGGGAAACGCGATCATGGAGCCGCGAGAGCCCGGCTCACGCACTCATGGAGGGTCTGGCGAATGCGGCTCAATGCCCGGTACGTCGCCTCGACCGTGCGGCCCGCGTGTTCCGCAACGGTGTCGATGCTGCCACCCTCGGCGTAGCGTAGGCGAATGATTTCCCGCTGAGCCGGAGGGAGTTTGTCCAGGCACTGCATCAGGGCGTGGCTCCGATCTTCCAACACGTCCGAATGGTCTTCGACTTCTTGGGCGATCGCCAGCATGAACTCTTCCGAAAACTGCAAGCGATCCCGTTGCCGTTTCTTGCGCCAAGCGAGAACCTGATGCAGTGCCACCCGGCACGCCCAGGCCGCGAAGTTGGTCCCCGGTGTGAAGGTGTGGAACTCGCGCCAAAGGACAAGATTCGTATTTTGCAGGACTTCCTCAGCATCGTCTGGCCGGGGAACGAGCGTGCGCACATAGACAAACAACCGCTGTTGATTGCGTGCCAGTAACTGCACGAATAAATCGACCGACCCGGTTTCGGAATTGGAATCCGCCACGGTGACGATCCTCCCACGGCCAAGAGAATAGAGCCGAGCGCCTGGGATTTGGACAGGAAAAGCGCATCGCGGGGGCGATCTCCCTCACCGATTGTCGTGAGGGAGAACCCCAAAAGCTACCGTGCGATGTTGTTGAGGTGTTCCAACGCCAGGAGCAGTGCCTGTGTACCCTTGCGGCCATAGCCCTGGGCACGGACAGCTTCGTACAGTTGCTTCGTCAGTGCCAAACCGGGGAGGCACAGATTCATCTTCTCGGCTTCCGCCAAGGCGATACCGAGATCTTTGATGAAGTGTTCGACATAGAAACCCGGCTCGAAATTGCGGGCCAGGATGCGGGCTCCATAAATGTCGAGCGATTTGCTACCCGCCGCGCCAACGGAGACACTTTTCAGCACGGTTTCAACATCCAGCCCGGACTTGTGCGCGTAAATCAGCCCTTCACACAAGGCGATCATCGTCGAGGAAATCAGGATCTGGTTGACCATCTTCGTGTGCTGACCGGAACCGGCTGGGCCTTGATGTACGATGGTTTTGCCCATGCAGTCAAACAGTGGCTGCACCGCGGCGACCACGTCCTTGTCTCCGCCGATCATGATGGACAAGGCCGCATTCTTCGCGCCGACATCCCCACCACTGACAGGGGCATCAAGGGCATGGCATCCCTGAGCGTTCGCTGCCGCCGCGATCTCGACAGCCAGGGACGGTTCACTGGTGGTCATATCGACCAGGATGGTGCCGGGTTTCGCGCCCGCCAGCACGCCATTCTCACCCAAGAAGACTTCGCGGACATCCTTGGGATAACCGACGATGGCGAAGACAATATCGCTTTGGGCGGCCACTTCTTGCGGACTGGTCGCACGTTGGGCACCCGCTTCCACGAGCGGTTGGGTCTTGTCCGCACTGCGGTTGTAGACCGTGGCGGCGAAGCCCTTGTTCATGCAGTGTTGGACCATCCAACGGCCCATGACCCCGGTACCGATCCAGCCGATGCGTGTTTGACCCGGTGCCGCGACAGTGATTGCCATACTGAAGATTCCAACATACGAGGAAGGACAATGGGAACGTGACAGGCGGAAACGAACACGGTTCACCCGCATCGTGAACGCCTGCGTAACCTGTGGCGGTCATCGTAAGACTTCCGCCGGTTTTCGGCCATGATTTTGACCATTCCCGGATCAATCGTGCGGGAAGAATTCGCAGGGTCACGATCATCGCAATCCGCACAATCCGCCTGATTCCCACTCTCGGCGAATTGCTTGCCATCCCTCCAATCGCGTCCTCTCGACCGTGACTCGCTGGGAAATCGTATTCCCGATCGCGTTTCTCCGATTGTCGGGTAATACCCTCACCGATGAACAGGACACCGCACGGATGGCGGCAGCTTCTATTCACTGAATTTAGGAAGTTCAACAATGCGTTCCATGCTCTGGCACATGGCGATCGTGGCGATTCTGGGCTTGGGTGTGAGTACCGGCTCGGCAGCGGATGCACCCGTGGCACCGATTTCCGTGATTCCCGCCGCCATGCCTTCTGTCTCCACAGTGGCAACCGCATCGGCGGCGGCTCAGCCGATCATTCCCACGAGTGGCAACCTCGGCGGGAACGGGGGAACTGTCGTGAAGTCCCATTGTCCGTCCTGTCAGGCTCAAGCGATAAGCGGAGCGGTCAGCACGACGTGTGGTGCCTGCTCCAGTTGTGGCCAAACGGGGTTGCACCTCCACGGTTGCGGCTTACGGAATGGTTGCAATCGTTGGGCCGGGTTCGGTTTTGGTCAGTGTGTCACCCCCCTGGGTTCCGGGAACGCCGGAACGCCGGGTATTTGCGTCTACGGCTCCTATAACCTACGCTAGGGGAAAGCCCGCGCTCCGCTCGGATTGTTCCTGTACCAATTGTGACCGCTTGGGAGCGGTCGCAATCAGATTTCTGTTCGGTGTGGATGTCTCGGCAGAAGGCGGAGAATCGGCGATTGTCGCGTCGGCGGATTGTGGTCGAGCATGGGATGTCGAGCATGGGATTGGGAAGATGAAAATGTGGCGAATCGCAGCGGAGCGGTATCGAAATCCCCTCCGCTGCCACACCCTGTTGATGAAGATATTGCCGGGATACACAATCTAATGGGTGCTTGATTCACTTTTGGGGAGGGGCAAGTACGCCCTGGTTGCCCCAATAACCGATTGTACAGCGGGTCTAATATTCGGGCTAGGGGTGAACGGTCTGGGGCAAGAGGTAGGAGAGCAACTCTAGCCCGCCCGCGACTCGAATGGGGTCCAACGGATAGCGGTTCCGGGGTCGTAGCAGGTTGAGGTACGCGGCGGGCGTGTCCTCGAACGCGGTGCTGTCCGGCGTCCGCCGATACGCTTTGTAGCAGTACCCGTTGCTGGCCACGACCACATGGTAACCGTTCACGCCCTTTCGGGCAGTAGTGACGGGTTCTGGCCGGAGACGGCCTGCACCAGGAAATCGAGGACACCAAGCCCCTGCTGTCGACAGGATGCCACCACCGTCAGCATCCGTTCCACAAACCGGCTGCCCCGTTCGCTGTCTGTCCCAAAACTCGTCTTCCGCCAGCACACCGCGTGACGCACCGCCCGCTCGGCCGCGTTGTTCGTCGGTTCGACCCCGTCCCGACACGCGAACGTCCAGAACGACTCCTCTACCCCCAGGAGTTCCCGACACACCCCGGCCGTTTTCGGACACGAACACGCGACACCCCGCGCGAGCAGGGTCTTCACCCTCGCTCGCAGCCGCGACTGGTGTGTCTGCCAGAACCACTGTCGAGTTCGCGTCCCGTCCCGCACTTTTTGCCAGTGCGTGAACAGGATGTCGGATTGGGACAACAACGCGGTCCCAATCTCGCTTCCCGCATTCTTCCGATCGATCATCGCCTGAAAGTCCCGCCGCAGGTGGGCCCAACAGACCTGCCGGCGTGTCCCAGCCAAGTGGGTGTACACTCCGTACCGGTCGGTGGTGAGCACCCCCGGAGTTGGTCCGACCAGGGAGTCGAAGGCGGCCCGATTGCGGCCGGGACGAATCAGGAAGACCGTCAGGACAGCGGTCACCGCCACCCACAGCCACGCCTTCTTCTTCCCTTGCTTCCAGCCCGTTTCGTCGACGTTTGCGTCCTGACCCCGGGTTTGGGTCAGGACATCGGCGTGGATCGGGGCCAATGCCCGGCTGACAGTCTGCTCCAGTTTGCTCACGGTCCCAAGCGACATCGGCAGGTCGCACACGTCGTCGAGCAGCGTGCGAATGGCCCGCTTGCTCAGCCGGCCGACCCCGCTCAGGTAGGCCACCGTCGCGGTCAGTTTGGGACCATACCCGCTGATCGTTTGGGACACGGGGACGGCGATCGTCGGGGTGTGACATTGGGGACAGGTCAGCGTATGGCGGCGGTGGTGAACCACGTGTCGCAACTGGACCGGCAGGTCGAGCACCTGGTCGACAGTTGGGTCCGGGTCCTCACCGGCGAGAGGCGTGGCACAGTGACGGCAGTGGGTCGGCTTGTGGTCGATGATCTCATCGGGCGGAAGGATCACCTGCGTGTGTTTCGTGTGGCCGGGCTGGCCGCCCCGCTTCTTGCCAGACGGTGTTTGGGGCGGGGCTGGCTTCACCTGTGGGCCATCGGATGAGGGCGGTTTGGACGAATTCGACGAATTCTGACCGAGCCGGGCTTCGAGTTCGGCGACGCGGGTCTGGAGGATGGCGACCTGGGCGGCAATGGTTTCGAGTGAGCGGATGTACGCCTGCACGACCGGCGGCAGGGCGGCGAACAGGGTGTCGGGGAGTGGCGGTGGAGACATCATGCCGTCAGATGGAGTACGAGCTACGAACCGAACCGGCTACCCCCTGTGAACGGTTACGGCGGCGTACTCCTTCCCCTGACCGTGAGCGTAGTCCAACCCCTGGCTGAACCCCTTGCTCTCCAAGATTAGGACACAGTCGCCGTTGTTCGGCTGACCACCTTCCACCCGAAATGGGCGGCGGAAGCAAGCCATGTCGATCCGTCCACCGCGTGTCTGATTCTTGCGGACCTTTTGCACCGCCAGTTCGATTTTGATTTGCTGCTCCGACCAGCCGAGGGCGAGTAGGAACGGGGCGATCAGGAAGGTCCGGGCTTCGTGTTCCCGCACGTCCTCCCATCGACAGTTCTGGTAGTAGTACCGAGCCAATAGCCGGACCCGCTCCAGGGTGCCGGTGAGTTCCTCCGCGACCGCCGACCGCACGCCAAGCCGGATGAGGTGATCGAGCATCTCCTCGATACCGATCGGGGTGGTCGGGCCGGGTTCGGGTTCGACGGCGAGCGGGGCAGTGGACCGCAAGATGTCATCGGCGATGGCGTGGATGTCCGGGCGATCAAGCCGTTCCACAGCCCGCCGTCCCAAGCCAGTGACGACGCGGGGCGTGTCCGGGCGGTGCCACTCGACGCAACAGAAGCCGGGCAAGTCCCAGCCGTCGTAGTCATGCAGCCAGTCGCGGCCTGTCCCTGACTGGCCGGCGACTCCGCCGACTACCCCATCTCGCTCGACGGCCACGCCGACCGCGACGATCTCCCGCTTGCCTCGCTTGAGGACGAGGCGGTCGCCCTTCTTCACCCGCTGGAGCCGGGCGATGTTCTTGGTGCCGCCGACGAACGCGAGGCCGAACCGCAGGAAGTCGTTGGTGTAGTCCCGGCTGTCTGCGCCGGCGGCGATCTGCCAGTGGTTCACAATGATACCTCGGTTGTGTTCGTGATTGCCCATCTCCCGCAGAGGCAAAAGCGGGCCGCTGTTGAGATGGCTGATTGAGGAATAGGATAGCCTCCACGCAACGCCTCGTCGATGCGGAATCCGCGCGAAGAATGGCACAAGGAATAGCCGAAAACGGGTGTGAATCAGAGGATGGGAGCGAGCGGTGGAAAGCCGAAATCCCTAGAAAACAAGGAGAATTACGACAATGGTGCGTATCGGATTAGTCGGGGTAGGGTTCATGGGCATGATTCACTACCTCGCGGCACGCAAGGTGACAGGCGGGGCGGTGACCGCCATCTGCAGTCGGGATCAGGCCAAGCTCGCCGGGGATTGGCGATCCATTCGCGGAAATTTCGGGCCGCCCGGAGAAATCATGGACCTCCGCTCCATCAAAAAATACTCCGAACTCGATGCCCTCATTGCTGACCCCGAGATCGATCTGATCGATATTTGCAACCCGACGCACCTCCACCCCACAACCGCCATCGCGGCCATGCGAGCGGGCAAACACGTCCTGGTCGAAAAAGCCATCGCCCTGACACCTGCGGAAGCCGATGAAATGCTCGCCGTGTCACGGGAAACCGGCAAACTGCTCATGGTCGCGCATGTGCTGCCCTTCATGGCCGAATTCGCCTACGCCGCCGAGGCGGTGCGATCCGGGACGCATGGCAAACTGCTCGCCGCCCACTTCAAACGGGTGATCGCCAAGCCGGATTGGTCCGCCGACATCGGCGACGCGGCCAAGACGGGCGGCCCCGCGATCGACCTACACATCCATGATACCCACTTCATTGGTCTGCTCTGCGGCGTGCCCCAGGAGGTCGTATCCGCGGGCACCGTCAACGGGGAGGCGGTCGATTACCTCATGACGGCTTATCGCTACGGCCCCGGCGGCCCCGCCGTGACCTGCTGTAGCGGTGCCAATGCGATGCCGGGTCGACCGTTTGTGCATGGTTTCGAGATTTACCTGGAACGCGCCACGATCGTATTCGATTCCGCCGGTGTCCCGCTCACGCTCTGCGCGGCTGATGGAACCTGTACGCAACCACCATTGGCCAGCAGCGACCCCATCGATGCCTTTGCCGCGGAAATCCAAACTGCGGTTCAAGGGGTCGTTACGGGGAAGGAACCCGATCTCCTGAGTGGACAACTCGCGCGGGATGCCCTGGCTTTATGCTACCGAGAATGCGAATCCGTGAAGACGGGAGCCATCGTCGCGGTATCGTGAAAATGGTCACCCTTCGGTCGCCGGAACGGGATTCGCCGGATAACGGAGGAAGGGTGCTGGTTTTGGCCAGAGTTTCCAAGGCCCACCGGATTACCTCAAATGGGTCCAATCCACGCTTTTTCAGCGTGCGATGGATCGGCCAGCCCTGTGAAGGTGTCATTTTTCGCACTTTTTGCGGGCGGCCAGTAGTCGCGCCGTCGACAAATGCGGTTTCCCTTTCGTCCGGGGCGGCTGCGGCTTCTTCGGACCACGCCGATGCTTGCGATACCGTGATACCTTCACCCCTTTGGCTAACGTCCGCAACACCCGGACAAACTCGTCCTCACACATCCCCCCAAACACCGACCACGATGCCGGGTCGATCGCAATCATCATTCCCCGGGAAGTCCCCGCCAACTCGTCGGCCAGATAGTACCCCGATATCTCCGTTTCGGACTTGGGATGAGCCGCCGCAACCGCCGCCTGCACCGCCGCAAGCACGTTCGCCGCGGCCAACGCCAGGCCGAACCCAAACAATGCCGCTCGCGGTTGTCCCAACGACCGGATCTCGCCCGACAGCGACTTCTCCATTTCCGCAAACGCGGTCTCGATTCGCCACCGCGACCGGTACATTTCGGCCACCTTCGACGCGGACACCGCGTCCGAAAGATTGGTCAGGATGTGGACCTCCGTCTCGCCGCCCCGGCTTGGGACATCGAGCGTCACTGTCACTCGCCGCAGGGTCATTCTGGACCCGCTCGCGTCACTCAGGACTGCCTTCTGTTTCCAAACCCGACCACTCGAGCACCGGCCATCCGGGCGGATTTTCCCCAGCAATTCGACTGAAGAAAGCGAGCCATGCTGGCGAATCACGAACCGGGACCGTCGGGCGTCCAGGCCGAACAGGAACCCTGTCGTACAGAAGTTCCGGTCGGCGACCCAAACCTCCCGAGCGTGACTTTGGGACAAGACAGCCGGGATGCCCAGACGTTCCTGGGCATGTCCGTCCTCGAACCCGATCATCCGCGTGATCAGTCCCAAATCCGGGTCGAACACGACCAACGCATGGCCCGGCAGGGGACCGGCCGCATGTCCCCGAAGGACACCCAGCCGCCGGTCCGATGCCGCCAGATGGTTCCCGTCCAGGATTCGCACCTGATAGCCAGGAAGCAGTTTGGGACGACGTCCCCGGAGTCGGCGAATGACCGGTCCCAACTTCGCCGCCGTGTGGGCCACGACCGCTTCCGTCGTGCCCAACTCGACAGGGTTGAGCTTGTCATAAACCGCCCGGATGGACACGCCGATCACGCTCGGGTCGGCCTGATACGCGGCATGAATCGAGGGTCGGATGCGACAGACGACGCTGCTCATCAGGTCGACGAGTGTGGAGAAGAGCAGGGTCCGGGTGTACTGGCGGTCGGCGGCATTGGCGAACAGTTGGTCGATGTCCTCGGCCGCGAGAGCATGTTCGAGTGTGCCGCGGGCCATAACGCTGATGGGGCTTTGCTGGACGAACTTTTCGAAGAGAGCGGAGAGGATCACGATTCAACCTCCGTGCCAGGCTACTTATCGCAAGTTCAATCTGGCATACAAGATAAGGCCCGAACGGCTACCTTCACAGGGCTGGTAGACGAACCCAGGATCGAGTTTGAGAACGGATGTGTGTGCGGTAGATGGAGACATGGTTCCGTTATACCAACCGCGCCCCATAGCGCAAGAGCAATTCCAGCGGCTGAAGGGTTACGAATGGGAGTCAGGCAAAGCCCGCGAGGGACTCGCAGGCCCAGGGATTTTCGGGGCAGGTTTAGAATTCGGCGTTCCCTGGTGTGCGGGGGAATGGGATCACATCGCGGATGTTCGCCATGCCGCTGAGGAACAGGAGGATGCGCTCCAGTCCCAGGCCGAAGCCGCTGTGGGGCACCGTGCCGAACCGCCGCAAATCGAGATACCACTGATACGCGGTCGGGTCGATGCCTTGCTCGCGCATTCGTTGTTCCAGCACGTCGGCGCGTTCTTCCCGCTGACTGCCGCCGATGATCTCGCCGACACCGGGCACGAGAACATCCATCGCCCGGACGGTTTTGCCGTCGTCGTTCACCTTCATGTAGAACGGTTTCAGTGTGCGGGGGTAGTCGGTGAGAATTACGGGACTCTGAAAGTGCTGCTCGGTCAGGAAGCGTTCATGCTCAGATTGGAGATCGCGGCCCCAACCGACGGGGTACTCCCAGGTCTTGCCGGACTGCTCCAGAATGGCCACCGCTTCGGTGTACGAAACACGGAGGAACGGCTTTTCCAGCACGGAGTGGAGCCGGGGCAGCAGCGTCTTGTCGATCCGTTCGCCGAAGAAGGCCATGTCTTCCGGGCACTTGTCCAGGGCATCGCGGATGATCCGTTTCAAGAACGCTTCCGCGAGGTTCATGTTGTCGGTCAGGTCGAAGAACGCCATCTCGGGTTCGACCATCCAGAACTCGGCCAGGTGACGGGGGGTGTTCGAGTTCTCCGCACGGAATGTCGGGCCAAACGTGTACACTTTGCCGAGCGAGCAGGCGAAGGATTCGACTTGAAGCTGTCCGCTCACGGTGAGGAACGCCGGTTTGCCAAAGAAATCCTGATCGTAATCAACGGACTTGGCGGGCGTGAGCGGGAGTTTATCCAGGTCGAGCGTCGTGACGCGGAACAGTGCCCCGGCTCCTTCGCAGTCACTCGCGGTGATGATCGGTGTGTGAATGTAGTAAAAACCCTGCTCATCGAAGAAATCGTGAATCGTCTTGGAAACGCGGTGCCGGAGTCGGGCGAGGGCACCAAAAGTATTGGTCCGCGGTCGCAGATGGGCGATGGTACGGAGGAACTCGAACGTGTGCCCCTTTTTCTGGAGTGGGTACGTTTCCGCCGGGGCATCGCCGAGTTGCGTGATTGCCGTGGCGTGAACTTCCGTGGCTTGCCCCTTCGCCGGGGAGGCTTTCACTTCGCCCGTGATGCTCACGCTGGCTCCGGTGAGCAGATGCTTCACCACGGCATCGTAATTCGGCAACTCGCCCGGTGCGACGATCTGGACGTTCCCCTGGCAGGAACCGTCATTCAACTCGATGAAGCTGAAGCCGCCCTTGGAGTCACGCCGGGTGCGAACCCAGCCGCGCAACTGGACGACGCGGCCCACCGCTTCCGACTTCCGGGCCTCCGCGACGCTGATCGTATCCATCGGATGGTTCCTCAATTCCGTTGCGACCAGGAAACAGATCGATCAAACACCGAGACGAGCGGTCCCGGTGGCTCATCCCGTGTGCCAGCCACCGGGAGAGGGGGAAGACGTTCTCACGCTTTTTTCTTCTGCATCTTCGCCCAGGTGTCACGCAGCGTGACCGTGCGGTTGAAGACGGGCCGTTCAGGTGTGCTGTCTCGATCCCGGCAGAAGTAACCGAGCCGCTCGAACTGGAAGGTATCGCCGCCCTGCGTGGATGCCAGCGCGGGTTCCAGTTTCGCCTGTTCCACGATGGTGAGTGAGAGCGGGTTCAGATTCGACAAATAAGTCTGACCTTCGGGTACATCATCCGGGTCCGGCGTGTTGAACAGATGATCGTACAACCGGACCTCGGCATCGACCGCGTGTGCGGCGGACACCCAGTGGATCGTGCCTTTGACCTTGCGTTTGACGGGCGGGTCGTTGCCACCGCGGGTGTCCGGGTCGATGGTACCACGAATTTCCGTGATCTCGCCGGAGATCGGGTCTTTCGTGAAGCCGGTGCATTGGAAGAAATAGGCATACCGGAGTCGCACTTCCCGACCGGGACCGAGTCGGAAAAAGTCTTTGGGCGGGTTTTCCAAAAAGTCGTCCCGTTCGATGTAGAGGACGTTGGAGAACGGGATTTTCCGGGTGCCGGCAGTCGGGTCTTCCGGGTTGTTGACGGCATCGAGTTCTTCGGTCTGACCGTCCGGGTAGTTTTCGATCACGACTTTGAGCGGGTGCAGCACGGCCATCGCACGGGGGGCTTTTTTGTTCAGGTCTTCGCGCAAAGCATCTTCCAGCCAGGTCACGTCGATAATGCCGTTGAACTTGGAGACACCGATTCGCTCGCAGAACTTACGGAGTGATTCCGGTGTGTACCCACGTCGGCGAACCCCACAGAGTGTTGGCATCCGGGGGTCATCCCAACCGGAGACATGTTTTTCGTTCACCAGTTGAATGAGTCGCCGTTTGCTCAAGACCGTGTAGGTCAGATTGAGCCGTGCAAATTCGATCTGACGCGGTTGATAAATCCCGATCGCCTGAACGTACCAATCATAGAGCGGTCGGTGAATCTCGAACTCCAGGGTGCAGATCGAGTGCGTGATCCCCTCAATTGAATCGGATTCCCCGTGGGCGTAGTCGTACATGGGGTAGATGCACCACTTGTCACCCGTGCGGTGATGGTGCGCGTGCAGAATCCGATACATGACCGGATCGCGGAGGTGGAAGTTGGGATGGTTCACGTCGATTTTCGCGCGGAGCGTCCGGGAACCATCGGGGAATTCCCCCGCTTTCATGCGACGAAACAGATCGAGGTTTTCTTCGGGTGTGCGGTCGCGGAACGGGCTGGGTTTGCCGCCCTTGATGTCACCGCGATACTCGGCCATCTGTTCGTTGGTCAGATCGCAGACGAACGCTTTCCCTTCCTGAATCAGTTTCTCGGCCCAGGTGTAGAGCTGGTCAAAATAATCGGAAGCGTAGAACTCGCGTCCTTCCCAGTCGGCCCCGAGCCAGCGGACATCCTCGCGGATGGCATCGACGTACTCGGTGTCCTCGGTGGTGGGGTTGGTATCATCGAACCGCAGGTTGAACTTCCCGCCGTATTTCATGGCGAGTCCATAATTCAGACAGATCGACTTGGCGTGCCCGAGGTGCAGGTAGCCGTTCGGTTCTGGAGGGAACCGTGTCTGGACATGCGTGAATCGCCCGCTCGCCAGATCCGCGTCGATGATTTCTTCGACGAAGTTTTTGGAAGGAGCATCAGGAACAGGCGGCTTATTGGTGTTCATAGTATAGGTAACGGGTTCGAGTGATTTGGAAATCGTGACGATATTTCACCGGATCAGCAGGGTGAGGCCGTTCTCCCCTGGTCACACGATGGTGATGGCTCGGTCGATGCGAGCTAGGCAGCGTTCTCGACCGAGAATGGCCAGCGTTTCGTAGGTGCCGAAGCCGACTTCCTTGCCGGTGACGAGGACACGCAAAGTCTGGCTCACCGGGCGGGGCTTGGCCGACTGGGCGGCGATAAACTCTTCAACCTGGGCTTGCAGTGTCGGCGCATCGAACGGTTTTGCCGCGGCCAGAAGCGACCGTAGCCCCGTGACCCAATCGGCCCCCGGCGACTTGCGGACGTGTTTGTCCAGTGCCTTCTCGTCGTAGGGCACCTGTTCATCGGGAAGGAAGAACTCGGAGTAATCCAAAATATCCCCGGCGACCTTCAATCGTGGCCCGGCGGCTTCGACGATCTGTCGCACGACCTCGGATTCCACAGTGAATCCGGCTTGTAACAGAAACGGCAGCACGCGTTCGACTTTCTGTTCGAGCGGCAACGCCTGGAAATACCGTTCCTGAAACGCCAGCAGTTTTTGCACATCCAGTGAAGCGGGCGACTTGTTCACACCTTCTAGTGTGAAGAGTGCGATCATGTCTTGTCGGGTGAATGTCTCCCGGTCCCCGGCCGACCAGCCGAGCAGAACGAGGTAGTTCAGCACCGCATCGGGCAGGTAGCCAACGGTCTTGTAGAAATCGACTAACACGGGGTTGAACGATTCCGGTGTTGTCTCCAACCCAAGTTTGGCCGTGATGGCGTGGGCGTGGTCGTAGACCTTTTTGAACTCGGCGTTCTTGAGGTAGTTGGCGATCTTGCGTTTGCTGAGCTTGTTCTTGCTCCCCGGCTCGGCGACGAACGGGACGTGGGCATATTCCGGGCGGGGGAACCCCAGCGCTTCCAGCAGGAAGATTTGACGCGGCGTGTTCGACAAATGTTCTTCAGCGCGGATGACATGGGTGATGCGCATGTCGCAGTCATCGACAACATTGGCCAGGTTGTACGTCACGGTGCCATCGGAACGCTGGATCACGGTATCCTGCTCCCCAGACCAGGGTACGACAACCTCGCCACGAATCCGATCGACGATCCGGCATTCCCCTTCACGGGGCATCTTCACGCGCACGGACCCGGTTCGGCCCTCGGCCTCGAAGCGGGCACGGTCGGCATCGGTTTCGGCCATCCAGCGGCGGCTATAGATTTTCGGCCGTTTTTCCTTCTCGGCGGCTTCCATCTCGGCTTTCAGTTCTTCGGCGGTGGCGTAGTCCCAGTAGGCGCACCCCTGGGCCAGCAATGTTTGCACGGCGGCCTGGTAGCGGTCGAGCCGTTGCGACTGGTAGTAGGGGCCATAGGGGCCGCCGACATCGGCTCCTTCATCCCAGTCGAGGCCGAGCCAGCGGAAGCCATCCAGGATGGGCTGCAACGCTTCCTGGACGTTCCGTTGCTGGTCGGTATCGTCGATGCGGAGGATGAATTGGCCGCCGTGGGCTCGTGCAAAGAGCCAGTTGAACAAGGCTGTACGGACACCGCCGATATGGAGGTAACCCGTGGGGCTGGGAGCGAAACGAGTGCGAACGGTCATCGGCATATCCGGGTCAAGCGGGGACCATCATGGGTCCGGTGAACCGCTATTGTAATCACCCGGCACCACATGGGCAGAGCGGGTTGTGAGAAGCGAACAAGGTCGCCTCGCCCGGAATAATGTACTCACTTTCGTTTTGGGTTTATGCCGAATAGTAATGTGGGCCAGGAGTCCAGATGAAGGATGCGAACAGTCACACTGTTGCTGGCGAATAACCCCCAGGAGTTGTGGTGATGCCTCCATCTCCAGATGCAAGCGATCCGGGAGCCGATTCTGATGCGGCCGTCCTGCTGGATGAACTCAATCGGGTTTTTGCCGCTGAGCCTCCCATTGTGTTCAAATCGCTCAAGCTCCAACCGGATTCCTGGCGGCGGCGTTTTCGGATTCTTCGGGTGAAGTGCCATCAGGTACAGGCTGCCAACGCGCAACTGGTCCAAGAACTGAGCCAGACTCGCAGCGACTTGCAGCGAACCACGCAGGAACTGCGGCAACTGAAATCATCACGCGGTTGGCAACTGCTCCATCGCGTCCGGCAGACGGTAGAGCGTATCCGACGAAGGATTTCGCGTCGCCTTCGATTTCCTTTCCAACTCGTGCGTGGATCATAGCCATGAGTGAGGCACAATCGCGAACCGCCAAGGAATTGGCGACGGCTGTAGCCCGCGTGCAATTGGAATGCTTCCTGGCATCGGGGCAACGGTTGGACTTTCACCCGCGTGGCGAGCCGCGCATCAGTATTCTCATGCTGGTGTGCAACCGAGCCGAGGTGACGTTGGCCTGCTTGCAGTCGCTTTTGAGTGGTGCGAACGTAACTCCATTTGAACTGATCCTGGTCGATAACGGCAGCACGGATCGCACGGCCACTCTCTTGGAGCAGGTGGATGGGGCGATCATCCTGACCAATGCCACCAATGTCGGCTATCCCATCGGTGTCAATCAAGCCGCGGCACGGGCTCGGGGAGAGTATCTCCTGCTGCTGAATAACGATACCGAGGTACTTGGCCGCAGCCTGGATACGGCCGTGGAATATCTCGATCAAAATGACACCGTCGGCATGGTCGGTGGTCGCATTGTCCTGCTGGACGGCACACTGCAAGAGGCCGGTTGTGCAATTCGAGGCGATGGTTGGCCTCTACCCATTGCTCGTGAGAAGCCCGCGGATGATCCGAATGCTCTGTTTGTTCGCACAGTGGACTACTGTTCCGGGGCCTTTTTGATGATTCGGCGTGCGGCCTTTGAAGCGGTGGGCCGCCTCGACGAGGTCTATTCGCCTGGCTATTTTGAAGACCCTGATCTTGCGCTCCGTCTGCGTCGTCTGGGCTACAGCGCGGTGTATCATCCGGGCATCACGATTCTGCATTATGAGAACGCCACGTCGCAACGACTTTTTAGTATCTCAGAACTCGTTCAACGCAATCATGCCGTTTTCCAAGCCCGATACGCGGATTGGCTGCAAGAACAACCCAGTCCTCCCCATTGGTGCCCCTATCGGAATCGACGGGCGGACGATACTGCCGTCAATGTACTGATCTTCCCTGGCCCAAACGATCCGGTTGGGCCAGGACAATTAGTGCGAATACTCGAACGACTCGATGCGATGCCGACTGTTCTGCTTCCCCATGACGCAACTGCGGCGGCACACCTCTTGGAGCAACTTCCCAATACCGTCGAACGTGTTCCCTTGGATACCGCCCAGGAACTCGAAGAACTTCTGGATGAACGACCGGGTTACTTTGATCTCGCACTGACTTGGGGTGAGTTGGCTGAGGAGTTGCGAACCGTGCTGACGCGGCGGACTCTGCGTCAAGCGCGTTGGCAAGATGGCCAGTTCCGTTTCGTGGCGTGATTCGATCGGGCTAGGACTTGCCTGCGGCCTGGGCCGGATGCTCAGGCCGTTTGCGTTGGCGATCGCATCCCAAGAAATGGTTCACACCCAGCCAGAGAATCATACTCATGGAGCGGATCGCCTCTTTCCAATTGACCTTGGACTTACCCGCCCGGCGGTTCTCGAAGATGATCGGTGATTCGCCGAGTTTCGCCCCGGCCTGATGCACGCGGAATAGCACTTCCTGCTGAAAAGAGTATCCCCGGCTCCGCGTCGCCGCGAGGTCCGCCTCTCTGAGTTTGCTCACCCGATAACAGCGGTACGCCCCACTCGCATCCGCAACCGGCATCCGAAACAGGAAACGCACCAAAGAATTGACCGTCTGGCTAATCGCCAGCCGCAAGACCGGCCAATTCTCCGTACCGCCGCCCGGCACATAACGGGAACCGATCATGACATCGTGCTGTTCCATTCCCGCGAGAATCGCGGGCAGGAACCGGGGCGGATGACTGAAATCCGCATCCATGTTCAGAAGATAGTCATAATTATGGTCGATAGCATACCGCATCGCGGTCAGAATGGCGGTGCCCAACCCGAGTTTACCGGGGCGATGCAGTACCTGAATCCGAGGGTCGGCGTTGGCGAGTGCCTCCACGATGGTTCCGGTGCCATCGGGGGAATGATCGTCGACCACCAAGATATTGGCCTGTGGTACAAAACCGTGAATGTCCTCAATCAACTTGGCGATGTTTTCCGCTTCGTTATAGGTCGCCAAGGAAATGAGTAGCCGTGCATTCCCCAGGGACTCACCGGGCGAAACAGCCACGGAATCCTGGAACGGTTGGGGCACCGGACTGGAAGAGTGAGACATCGGCTCTATCGTGGTCACACCGGGATCCATTCCCGGATACGTTGAGGGTCGCTTGCATCAAACGGTTCCGGGCCTAAGCTCTTAGGATATAGATACTGGGGCGATTGGCCTACTTCTGATAAAATCGACTCAGTTACTTCCTTGTCGGAGCCGATTTCTTATGGCTGCCACGCTGGATATCGCTTGTCCATTCTGTTCCAAACCCTTCAAAGTTCCGGCGGAACTCGTCGGGAAGGTGATTCGTTGCAAGGGTTGTGAGCAGAAATTTGAAGTCTGCCCGCCCGCATCCGATTCCGCCCGCTCCGCTCCGGCTCGCTCGGCCAAGCCGACAACGCCAACCGCGCCAGCCGGGAATGCCCCCATTCCTTTCAAGGAAGACCCGCCCGCTTCGCCACCACCGCCGCCAGCCCCCCTGGACGATGATGATGATAACCCCAACCCCTATGGCCTCGTGCAAGACGATTCCGAAATCCCGCGGTGCCCGCACTGTGCCAAGGAACTGGATCCGCCCGATACAAAAATCTGCTTGAGTTGCGGTTACGACCTGGTGGGCCGCCGTCGCCATGAAAGCAAAAAAGTCTACGCCCACACACCCGCGGACTGGATGAACCACCTCGGCCCGGCTGTTGGCTGTGTGGTCCTGGTCCTGACTCTGCTCACGATCAACATCTTGTGTTGGAACAACATGAATGACTGGCTAACCGGCAGCATTCTGGATGCCCAAGAAAAGAACAAGACTACCGGGAAATCGGTGTTCTATCTGTCTCCGCTCTGCTTCAACCTCTGGATCGGGGTCATCAGTGCCGCGGTGATGTGGTTTGCGGGCAAGTTCGCCTTTATCCGATTGGTCTGGAATTTCCAGCCACCCGAAACGCTCAAACGCTGAGCGTGAGTGTATAGGATGGGATGAGAAACCCCGTGTTGCGTGGGGCGTTCCGACGTGGGTACACTGAATCAGGGATGATCGACCGCAGGAGGTACACAATGCAGACCGTGCGATTCGCCCGCTGGCTAGCCGGGACGGGTTTTTGCCTGGGGCTTATCGGTTGCGGAGGCCAAGAACCCACCGTCGCGGTTCCGCCCACAACGGCAACCGTGATCGCCACGGTGCCACCCAGTCCGCCGCCGACGGAACCGACGGAACGTACACCCCAACCGACCCCCAGCCCAATCGTTCCCCCCCGACAAGTCGCGGGCCTTCCGACAGGTGGAACGGCTGTCTACCCTCCTCGCGCATTCACGGCCCCAACATTTACCTGGCGGGCCACACCCGTTGCGGTTGCAAACTCGGGTGCATCCGAATCGGAGCCACCATCCCAACCCACGCCGACCACACCCGAAACGCCGAAACCCGAACCAGCCAAGCCGGATGCTCCCAAACCTGAACCGGCGAAACCGGATGCTGCACCGCCCAAGCCGGAAAAGCCGTTTGAGTGGCCCAAGGATGTCAATGGAAAGAACCTGGGGGAATGGGTCGCCGAGTTCCGTGACCCGGACCCCACGGTGCGGGAGATCGCCGTGCGTGTGATCCCCGCGTTTGGCCCGGCAGCCCGTCCGGTCGCAGGCCGCAAAGTGATGACAATGATCGCGGATGACCCGGACCCTGGTGTCCGCATGGCCGCGATGACAACCGCGGGCCTGCTCGGGCACGAATCCAAAGACGACATCAAGCCGATGATCTACGCTCTCCGTATGGCCATCGGTAAAACCTATAACGGCAGCGCCATTCGCTTGTTCGCCACCCGTGCCCTCGCCACCTACGGCGGGGAGGCGGTCGACGCGATTCCGGTTCTCACTAAGATTCATATTGATCCGTGGTGGGAAACCCGACAAGCGATCGCCCAGGCACTGGGCCGCATCGGTGCCCCACTGTACGATGACCCACCCGCAAAAGACCCGATGACGAACCAATCGGTACCGAAGCGGCCCGCGAACGAACTCGCCAAAAAGTACCTCATACAAATGGCCCACAAGGATGATTGCGCCTCGGTACGCTTGGAAGCGGTGCTGTCGCTGATTTCATTCGGGCCACCCTATACGAAGAACCCCGCTGAATACATCACGATGGTTCAACCCGAACTGGCGTTGATCGAACAGCGACTCAACTCCAAACGCAAGGATCAACTCGAATCGGATAAATCGGTTCAAGTCTGGTTGCATGTCCTGCGGGTCATGCTGGATGACCGGGCATACAAAGACACCTTGCCGAAGATTGCGGGGTATTTTCACGATCCCTCCGCGACGGTGCGTGCCCAGGCTCTGATGGCCATTGGAGCTTTAGGCAAACGGGCCGCTGTGCAGGAAGTGCTAGCCGCCGTCCGGGATGCGCTCATGTATGAGGAAGAAATCCTCGTCGCCGCGGCTGTCGACTGCCTGATGGCGATGGGCTCAGACGCGGCGGGCGTGTTACCCGATGTCGAAAAGTTACGCGATCGAACCAAGAACAAGAAACTGAAGGAGATCGCCGAAGAAGGTGTCCTGGTTCTCTCTGGCAAGAAGAAATGGGATGATGTCCTGAAGGAACGCCAGAAAGCCGCGGAAGAGGCGCTCCGCGAAGCCGCGATTCCGAAACAAAAAGAAGATTAACCGCGGAATGCCGCCTGGGAAGAACTGCCCCCATTTTCCCCTGGTTCATCTGGGGGAATTTTTTTGGAAATTTTCTGTCCCCGCGCGAACCCGTGGTGAACCTACTTCGTCTGAGTCTTACCCACGCGAATAAACTGTTTTGAGAATTTTGTTCGCCACGGTAAGAAAATGCGGAAATAATGACTCCGTTGCAGCGATAATCTTTTAGAGATGCCAACGGAATGCAACCACCAACGTGAGATCGAGAGATTCGTTGTCTCTTGATGTAGGATTCCTAACCTCTTTCGCTCCGCAATGCCTTAATTTTTCCATCCGTGATGGAGTCATTCTCTCCATCACTTTTTGTGTCGCCGGAGGTGTGCGATGGCCGTGACCACCCTGAAACCTGTGCTGAAGACCGTGCTTGTCGGCTCCGTAAAGCTGACGGCCTCGGCCGATTGCATCGGTTCGGGGACAGTTATGGGCATCCACCGCACCCCGGCGTATTTCCTGTCCCCGGAGTACGTCTTTGTACTCCCCGTTCCGGTTCCAGAACACTGGTCCCGGCAGGAGGTTGCCGACATGCCGTCGATGCCGCCACGAGCCGAGGCACCGGAAAGTTCACCCGGAACGCCATCTGGCGTCCGTGCCTGTCCCCGTTCGTTGTCTGCCACCTTCGACCGCAATCGAAGCCGCGGCATATGGCGAACATTCCCGTTTTCCGCGATCGCTCTCCCAAGCGTGACCGCAACGGGATCAGGCCGACTCCGTTGTCTGGGCTCCACACGCGATTTCACCAGAATCGACCGCGACTGCCAATCGCTCGATGCGTGGTGCGATCGTCCCCAGGAGTATCAACCGCGTGGGCAGTATGGGTCATACCCGACCGCCACGCGGACCACGACAACGCCTTCGGCCACGACAGCCGCAAAGTGAGGTGACATCCGGCCCGATGCGAACCAGTACGACCGTCTCGATTCCACGACCGGGCCTAGCCCCGGCGCAGATGATGTGACCCGCTACGGAACGCCGCGAATGCCGAATGTCACGGGCCAGAACCCTTGACCCTTAACCCCAGCGCCTGATCGGTGGATTTGCCGCCGGAATCCGCTTGGTCCTCTAGTCGAATCGCATCCTCGGAACAGACGGGCTTCCCCATTGGCCCGGTCGTTCCCTGCGGTTCTGGGCCATCCCGATTCCACCGCGAACGATCTGCTTCAGGTGCGACCTGCCGACCCCGCCGCGGGAATTCGGTCGGATGTTCGCCATTCATAGCTATGTGATGGTGCGAAGACACGATCACATAGCTATGAAGCAAACTTATCCGATGATGAACCGCCCGGACTGCGGACGGAACTGGGC
>JAIXLE010000100.1 GCA_026931725.1 Bacteroidales bacterium | reverse complement strand
TCACTTTGGCCGTCCGGCACGTTCTGACTCAAAAGTCAAGATTTCCGCACGCTTTGATTCAAGTCTCGTTTCAACCCGCATTTTCATAACGAACAATACATCAACGGGAGCCAGTCGGGGCCGATTTTGGAGCCACTCGGCAACTGGAGATGCATCATGAACTCAACCCCACATCCTTCCCGCGCTCGTGCATTTGGGCGATACGTCCGGGATCCCCGGTTGCTGGTGGCCTTCGTGGCCCTGCTATTCGGGCTGGCTCCGCAACCGGCCAGTTCCCAACCATTTCCAGCCTCAACCGCCAACGACACCCTGCTGGCCTTCCAAGTCAAATCGGCCCTGGCGGCGGATTCGGTTCTCGCCCCAGTGAACCTGTTCGTCAGTGTTGTCGATCGCGTCGCCGTGGTGGGTGGCCCAGTGCCGGATGCCGCAACCATTGCCCGCGTGGAATGGGTCATCCGAGGTGTACCCGGGTTGACGGAAGTCAAAGTGCATTGCTGGGTGGCACTCCGCGAGGATGGATTCGGCGGACAAGTCCGCGAGGCGATGATACTCCCCCCTACGGCGGTGCCTCCGCTGGTGTATCCGACCACGCCGGGCCAATTACGAGTCGATCCGCAGTTGATGGCCTGGAACCCTGGTTCCCCATCGCAGGGCCGCAGCGATTCCGTGGTGGCCCAACGACCGAGCCAGCCACCGTTAGCGGGATTCCTGCTGGATCCGGTTGTCACGGGGGCCAAGCCGTCGACACCTTTGATTCCCGAATTGCCGATGCCCGGCCAAGCGGATGCCATGCCGAACATCCCCCCGCAACAGGTTCCCGTGTCTCCGGTGGTGAACACGGCCCCAACCCTGGAACAGCAGGTCAGCACACTCCGGGCCAGCAACCCCCGATTCGGTTGGTTGACAATTCGGCTCGAAAATGGAACCGCAACGGTTTCCGGCCATGCCACCCACATCCAGGATGCCGAGGATTACGCCGCCGCCTTGCGGAACATCCCCGGCATCCACCGCGTTGTGATCGGAGAAGTGCTGCCGAAGTAGCGTCGAACCGCCCGACTGGGGACATTTTCCACGGTCAGCTGTTCTTGCTCCGGCTCAATCCTTCTCGATGTTCTTCTCCATCAGACGTTGACGCAACACCTTGTAATCGGTCTTGCCGGTGCCGAGAACCGGGATGGTTTCCACGGGTTGCACGGCATCCAGCCGCATGACCCCGCGGAACCCCTCTTGCTGTAAGATCGCATTGGCTTCCTTGACGGTCATCGGTTCGGTGGTGAATAGCACGATCTGTCGGCCATCGGGCGTTTCGATCCCCTCGACCGCGACACGCGGCCCCGCATCGGTGGGGGGGAACAGCTTGGCGAACGGTTCTTCCAAGGCCGGTAAGGAAATCATTTCTCCCCCCGCTTTGAGGAACCGTTTCAAACGCCCGTGGAAGCGGACATAGCCATCGTCGCCAAGTTCGGCTAAGTCGCCGGTGATGTACCAGCGTTTCCCATCGAATTCCCGGAACGGTTGCTCGCCGTCGTGCCCGAGATAGCCGGGGAAGACGTTGTCGCCTGAGATGAACAGCATTCCCATGCGGCCATTGGGCAACCGTTCATCCGTTTCCAGGTCGCGCACGGCCAGGGAGACGCCATGAAGCGGTAGGCCGATGGTGCCGGGTTTGGACGCATCCGGCGGGTTCACCGCGACGACTGGGGAACATTCGGTGATGCCGTACCCTTCCATCACGACGGCATTCGGAGCCAGTTCCGCGGCGCGGGTAAAGATCCGTTCTGGGCATTTCTCCGCGCCGACCACCAGCAGTTGCATCGAATCCAGGTCGCCGGGTTTCGCTTTCTCGAAGATGTACCCCAAAAACGTCGGTGTCGTCGCGGTGAGCGTCGGGCGGTACGCGGCGGTTTTGCGGACCAGTCCGCCCGCATCGGTGGGGTCCGGGTGATAAATGACCTTCACCCCGGCAAAGAGCGGCAGCAATCCCGTGACGGTGTGGCCGAAACTGTGGAAGAACGGCAGGAACACCAACCCCGCATGATCGCGGTGCAGTTTCAGGATCGGCAACGCCCCCCGCAAGTCCGCGATGACGTTGCGATGGGTCAGCGGCACGGCCTTTGGGGCTTTTTCCGAACCGGAGGTGAACAGGATCACGCACGGCTTTTCCGGGTCTTTTTCCACCCCGGCGAGCGTGGCGGCGATCATTCGGTTGAGGAACAGTTTCATTCCCAGAAGTTTGCGTAAGCCCTCGAACTTGCTGACCCCCGCTTTAATTTCTTCCAAGAAGACAAACGTGGCACCGGGAACCGTGACCCCCGCCCGATCAACGAATCGCTTGGAGGTGATGACATGCTTCACGCCGGTGAGTCGGACGGCATGATCCATCGCGGCTGGGCCAGTGGTCCAGTTCAGAATCACGGGGAGCTTGCCTGCGAAATGCAAACCCAACAGAGCCAACATGCCACCAATCGTGGCCGGCATCAGCAAACCAACGGATGGCTCAGGAATCGCCCGGAACCGGGAAGCCAGAATCGAAGCCCCCAAAAAGAGCTTCTCATAAGTCAGGACGCCGGAAATATCATCGGCCACCGCGACATCGCGGGGATTGCGGCGGACACGGGTCAAAATCGCCTCCGCGACGGTTTCTCCGAGGATGATACACTCATGCTCACCGGATGGCGGCCGGAACCATAACTCGGGTGGCGGCTGGACGGCCCCGCGTTCGACCATGCCTTCCGCCAGTGCCCAGAGCTGCCCCACGGTGGTCGGGATCGTGTCGCCACTGAAACCGTAGCGTTGTTCGACATGCAGCGTGATTTCCATGGAGTCGAGGCTATCTAAACCGAGGCGGACCAATGATGTCTCCGCCGTCAGTTCGTCAGGGGAAAGGTCACGTTGGAGCTTGTCCGCGATCATCTCGGCGATGGCGGATTTGGTGGCGGGCTTCACCCGGCTCAGGTCGTGATTGGCCACCGAGGGTGGGGATGGGAACTCGTATGTCCGCGCACCGAAGACGAAGTGATACGGCACCCAGGAGGGGGTTTCTGGCTTCTCATCGGCGTTGTACCATTCTTCGAGCCAGGGGTTGATGGTGTCGCGGGTGGGTTCGGGGCGTGTCCCGGCGGGGAACGCTTGCAGGGTCAGCGTCACGGCGCGGCGTGGGGTGAAGAAAATCAGGTTCGTCAGCAAGATCCCGGCCCCGCGCACGAGCAACTTCATCAAGGGCGGTTTGCTGCGGGTCTGCCCCCAGCTGTACATGCTGCCCCAGAGTCCGCGGGTCCGCACCAGGACCACGGTCGTTTCTGGCACCGCCGTCAGAATATCGGCAACGGCTCGTGCCCCGCCGATCCGTTCCACGCCATCACGCATCAAATGGCCAGACGGCCATAAGATCACATTGTCTCCCGCTCGCAAGGCTTGAATCAGGGTTTCCACGGCCCCTTCGGCCCGTTGGCGGGCTTCCACGCTGGCCGCCGAAATGTCCGGCACCTTGATCGCCCGCAGGAACCACGCGAACGGAGCCAGAACAGGATTGTTGAAATTGCTCTCCAAGAGCAGTGGCCGCGCCTGGAATCGGGGCCAGAGCGCCACAATCACATTGGGCGGGTCCGCGTAAGCCGGGTGATTGGGAAGAATCAGATACGGCCCCGGTTGACGAAAGACTTCATCTTGCCCGACGACCCGCACGCGATACCGCAACGCCAGGATGAACCGCCCCAGGCACCAAGTCGCCCACTGCATCAACCGAAACATTCCTGTCCCCTCCTGACGGCGTATTCTTGAGCCCACCATGGTAAAGTTCTGGACGAATCGTTGCCAGTCCGGTCAACCTATGCCGTTGCGGCCTCTGGCACCATCGTTTATGCTGCTAGCATCCCGCCCGGCACCGGCTCCTCCGTGCCCTGCCCGTGCCTCGTCCGCGTTTCGATCGAGGACTTGAATCATGCGTGCGCTCGCCGTTAGCGTTCTTCTCCTGGGGTTCGTTCACCTGCTCCCAGCGCAAACCTCATTCCCGATGGTCACGCACACGGTCCCAGTGGCCGTTCAACGGGGGACAACCGCCGAGGTCGTCGTCGAAGGAAAGATGAACTTTGCCGGAGCCTACAAGGTTCTCATCAGCGGAGACGGTGTGCAGGCCGAGGTCGTGCCGCCGCCCGCGCCGAAGACCAAACCGGACCCCAAAGCCAAGCCCACCGCCAGTTCCGTGAAGGTGAAACTGACCGTATCGCCCACGGCTCCGCTCGGCGTGCGCGAATTTCGGATCGGCACAGCACAGGGGGTATCCTCGCTGGGGCAGTTGATCATCACGGCTGATCCCGTGGTGGTCGAAGCCCAGGGGATCAACACGCTCGCCAAAGCCCAAACCATCCCGGTGCCGTCCGTGGTCTGTGGCCGCATCGAAGCCGCGGAGAACCAGGACTTTTATAAATTCACGGCCAAAGCCGGAGAGGTTCTGACATTCGAGGTGTACTGCGCCCGCATTCAAGACAAAATTCACGACTTGCAGAAGCACGCGGACCCGCTCGTACGGGTCTGCGATCACACGGGCCGCGAACTCGCCGCCAGCGATGATTCCTACTTCGCCGATCCGCTGCTCAGCTACAAAATCCCGGCGGATGGAGAATACACGGTCGAAATCCGCGACGCGGTCTACGATGGCGACCCCCGCTGGGTCTACGCCCTGGCCATCACAAACCAGCCCTACGCCACGCACGTCTACCCACTGGCGGTGAACCCCGGCCAGCCCGCCACGGTGGTTCCGGTTGGTTCCGCACGGCTGACGGCTCCCCGCATCACGTTTACCCCGCCGACGCAGCCGGGCATTCACGCGGTCCCACTGCCCGTGGGGAACGGGGAAACCAACCCAGTGCCGCTCGTTGTGACCCCGTTGCCGTTGGTGCAGGAAGTGGAACCGAACGATGCCATCGACACGGCCACCCGCATCACGATCCCCGGCGGCGCGAACGGACAGATTCAAGAAGCCCGCGATCTCGATTACTACCGTTTCACCGCGAAAAAAGGGCAGACGATCAAGTTTGAAGTCTTCGCCCGCCGGTTCGGCACGGTCTTACGCTCCCGCACGGACATCACGATGGACCTGATGACCGCCGATGGCAAACGGACCATCGCCAGCAACGATGACGTGAACGGCAAAGACCCGCAGTTGGTCTACACCGCGACCGCCGATGGCGACTACATTCTCCGGCTCCGCGATCTGAACAATCAGGGCGGCGAAGGGTTTGCCTACTTCCTGGAAGCCGATTTCGACCGCCCGGACTTCGCCATCAAGTGCGACCCCTCCAAGGCGATGATCGGCCCCGGCTCCCGCACGGCTTGGTATGTACAAGTCCTCCGCCGCCCCACGTTCAAAGGGCCAGTCCGGGTGACGGTCGAAGGGTTGCCCCCCGGCATCACGGTCAACCCGCTGACGATCCCGGAGAACATGACCGTCGGTTGCCTCGTCCTCACCGCTGCCAAGGATGCCAAGATGGATTGCTCCATCGTCCGCGTCCTCGGCACGGCGGAAATCCCCGGTGCGGACGGCAAACCGCAAGCAACGACCCGTGAAGCCACGCCCGTCGAGGAAATCTATATGCCCGGCGGCGGTCGGGGCCGCTTCGATGTCGGCATGCAAGCCGCCTCCATCACCGACCCCTCCGACTTGCTGGAAGTGGCCGTCGGTCAGAACACTGTCTCACTCAAACCCGGACAGGAAGTCAAAATCCCCGTCACCGTCAAACGGCGAGCCGACTATGACAAAGGGGTAACACTGGATATTTTCCTCCAACACTTAAGACAACGGCACGCGGACCCCATGCCGCCCGGTGTGACATTTGTGGAAGGGAAAAGCAAAACGCTCCTCGGCACCAAGAGTGAAGGCTACGTCGTCCTCAAAGCCGCCGCCGATGCCCCCGAATGCACGAATGTTCCAATTTGCGTGCAAGGGTTCGTGTCCATCAACTTCGTCGTCAAGGTCGGCTACGCCAGTGAACCGATCTGGATCACGGTGAAGAAGTGAGGCCGCGTTGTGCGCGTTCCCCTGCCCGTGAACGGGAAACCCCGTAAAATCACGGAGAGCGGAACTGCCCCGCAGGAAAGAGGACAATGATGGCTGACGCGACCATCGAAGCGGTCGGAATGGACGCATTGCCACAAATTGTGGAGATGTACAACCAAATCTTCCGGCCCACCCGCGACGTGGAGTCGTTCCGCCGTCGTTACCTTGGCCGGCACAATGTGTTGCAACTCATCGCGCGAGTCGATGATCGCCCCTTGGGGTTCTTCATCGGCTTCGAGCAGAAGCCCGATGTGTACTACGCTTGGTTCTACGGTGTGCTACCGAACACCCGCCGTATGGGACTCGGTTCACAATTGATGGAAGCCGCGCAACTCTGGGCCGCTCAGCACGATTACCAATCCATCCGCTTGGAATGCCACAACCAGCACCGACCCATGCTGCACCTCGCCATCCAACTCGGATACGACATCGTCGGTATCCGCTGGGTAGCCGAGCGGAGCGAGAATCTGATTATGTTTGAAAAACAACTCAGCGAACGCTAACAACGCATCCTCAGATGCTACAATGCGGGCCTAACAATCACTCACCACCCTCCAGGCCGCATGTCCGATACCCCCCTGACCCTACTTGGCCGACTCCAGGGGGAACCCGACCCCGAGGATTGGGCACACTTTCATACTTTGTACGCCCCACTGATCCGATCTTGGTTACGCATCTTCCCGGAATTGGGGGATGAAGCCGCCGACATCGTGCAAGAGGTGTTGATGATTGTCGTCCAGGAAATCGCCCGATTCGAGCGTCAGCGCGACGGCGCGTTCCGGGCTTGGCTCCGCGTCATCACGGCGAACAAAGTCCGCTCGTATTTCAAAAAGCGGAACCGCCGACCACTGACCGGAGTGCCTGGGACGGAACCAGGCACCGATTATCTCACGGATCTCGCGGACCCCAATAGCGAGATTAGCCTGAAGTGGGACCAGGAACACGATCGCCACGTTTTTCAAGGCTTGCTCCATCTGGTGAAACCCGATTTCACCCCGCAAACATGGGAAATCTTCACCCGATATGCCCTCGACGGCGTATCCGCGGCCGCGGTTGCCCAGGAGTACAACGTCTCGGAAGCCGCCGTGTTTCTCGTCAAATCCCGCGTCCTGAAACGCCTCCGCGATGTCGCCCAAGGCTTAATCGACTAACTGGCCGATCGTTCACGCGAACCATCACCATCAAAACTCGTTCCATCGCAAGTGAGCCGGGCAGGCCGCACGGGCCAGCGTGTTTACCGTGTCCCAGCGGAACGATCCGTGGGCGTGTGCCGCAAATGATGATCGAGCCAGCGATAGGCGATCGCCCGGCCCTGCGGAGGGAACGTGTGCATCCCCTTGTGGTCGAACAATCCGATGCGATCGGCGGCCCCGTAGAGCGCGTACACGGAACGGGCCGCCGCCACGAATGGCCAGCTCGCGTCCCCATCGGCGGAGCCACCCCCTAGCACCAACACCGGCCGAGGAGCGGCGAGTGCCAGAATCTGATGGTTTTCATACTGTGGAATCCACGGTTTGATCGTCTCTGTCAGATACCAGGCATCACTCCAGTTGCTCATCCGTAGCCCCACGCCGCCCTCGTTGGCCACGCCGACCGCGTAACGCGGCTCAAACGCCATCGCGTACAGCACTTCTTTCGCCCCGAGGGAGAAGCCGAGGCAGCCGATCCGCTTTTGATCGACGTGCGGTTGCGTTTCCAGAAAATCCACACAGCGGGAAGCATCCAACGTCATCTTGCCCAACCCAGTCCATCCGGGCCGACGCTTGGCCAGCGCTTGGGCCTGCCCCTTCACCCAACCGACCGGCTCTTTGAGGATGTAGCATTCCGGGCTGAGGGTGATGTAGCCCCGTTGTGTCAGATGCAAGGCGTAGGCCCGTTCCGGCTTCGTTCCCAGCCCAACGGGTTGTCGGAGGGTGTCGCGGGTGGTTTCGTGAAAGACAACCACAGCGGGCCGCCGCTCCCGCGATTCCAGATTGTCGGGAACCAGGAGATACGCCCGGATACGGTCATCCCCCTCCGCGGCGAAGCTCAACAGCGTCCGCGTGTAACCATCACCTTTCTCCGTACTCTCAACGCGAACATCGAGTTCTTGCGGCTTAGCCGGCGCGGCACCAAGTCGCTCGTTCCAACGGGCCACCAGGCGCGTACGCTCCTGTTCCCAAGCGGCCCGCGTCGTGATCGGCTGTTTGTGAGCGTCGAGCAAAAGCGGCGGCAGATCCGAAGGCTTGTCCGATGATGAGCGGGGCCGCTGCTCATACGGTTTCTGCACCAGTGCGGGCCAATCCGTTTCCGCCGGTGCGCCCGACGGCGGCGCGGAAGGCACCACGGCTACCATCGTCACAATCGTTATCATTAGCATGAGCGGTTCCTCGATCAGAAAATGTGCGGCGTGGGTAATTTTTCAGTTAAGATACCGCGTCCGTTCGGGTAAAACAGTAGTGTGCTATTGGATGGACTCCTGCCTGTGCGATCCTACGCCATGAATCATTCTCGCCATCGAACGGTTTCCCGTATTCTCTTGGGGCTTGGTGTACTCACCCTGGCTCTGGGGTGCGATCAACGCCAACCGGCTTTGACGGAAAAGGTTCCACCAGAAGTATTTGTAACCGCTCCCATCGTGCGGCCCATCACAAATTACGAAGAATTCACGGGTCGCACGAATGCCGCTTCTTCCGTCGAGGTGCGTGCCCGCGTCACGGGGCATCTGCAAAAAGTCTTGTTCAAGGATGGTGCCGATGTTCAGGCCGGAGAACTCCTGTTCATCATCGATCAAGCGTTGTACCAAGCGACCCACGATAAAGCCAAAGCCTCGCTCGCCCTCGCCGAAGCCCGGCTCCATCGCGTGAACAAAGATTACGCCCGCATCACGGAACTGGCTTCCCGTACCGCCGTCAGCCAAGGGGAGCTTGATCTGATTGCCGGAGACAAGGCCGAAGCCGAAGCCTCCGTGGGCGTGGCACAAGCCGACCTGCGCCTGGCTCAGGAGAACTTGAACTACACCGAAATCCGTGCCCCATTCGCGGGCCGCATTAGCCGACACCTGCTGGATGTCGGCAACCTCGTCACCGCGGATGTCACGATTTTAACCACCATCGTCTCGCTCGATCCGATTCAAGCCTACTTTGACGTGGACGAACGCACCTTGCTCCGGTTGCGACGATTGGTCCGCAACGGTTCACTCCCGATGGCCGCGGAAGGGCAAGCCCGTGTGCAAATCGGACTGGCAGACGAAAACGATTACTCTCTGAATGGTGTCGTCGATTTCGTGGATAACCAACTCGACCCCGGCACGGGGACGCTGCGGGTCCGGGCTGAGGTGGCGAACCCGTATCACCTCCTCTCCCCCGGATTGTTCGTGCGAATTCGCTTCCCCACGAGCGTTCCGCGTGATGCGATTCTCGTTCCCGAACAGGCCATCGGCACCGACCAGGGGCAAAAGTTCGTCTATGTCGTCAACGCCGAGAATCAGGTGGTTTATCGCTCCGTGAAACTCGGCCAGTTGTTCGAGGACATGCGTGCGGTGGAAGAAGGTATCTCACCCCAGGATCGCGTCATCGTCAGTGGCATTCAACGGGTGCGGCCCGGCGCGAAAGTCAAACCGAAACCGGCGGAACCACCAGCCACACCGCAAGCCAATGCCCGCCCCAACCGCCAAGCCGCGCCCATCCGTCCCGCCGATCACCCCCCGGCTGCTGGTGTCGCGGGCCTGTAATCTCGTTTACTCCAGGCTCGATACCCCGTGCTGGCTAACTTCTTCATCGATCGGCCAATCTTCGCCACCGTGCTTTCGCTGCTCATCACCCTGGCAGGAGGGTTGGCCGCGTTTGCGCTGCCTTTGTCTCAGTACCCCGAAGTGACCCCCGCGACGGTCCAGGTGCGGTGCAACTACCCCGGAGCCAATGCCCAGGTCGTCGCGGATACCATCGCCGCGCCGATCGAACAGCGTGTCAACGGGGTCGAAAATATGCTCTACATGTCGTCGCAGTCCACCAGCGACGGCACCTACACGCTCACCGTGACGTTCGACCTCGGCACCGACTTGAACATGGCGCAAGTGCTGGTGCAAAACCGCGTCGATCTGGCCATGCCGGAACTCCCGGAAGTCGTGCGGGCCACGGGAGTCGCCATCCGCCGCCGCTCCCCCGAAATCCTGCTCACGGCCAGCCTGAACTGCCCCGAGGGCCGGTACGATCAGCTCTACCTCAGCAATTACGCCGTCACCCGCCTCGTCGATGAACTCGCCCGCATTGAAGGCATCAGCGATGTCACCATCTTCGGTCAGCGGGATTACAGTATGCGAATCTGGCTCGACCCGGATCGGCTCGCCCTGCGCGGGTTGACGGCCCTCGAAGTCCTCGCGGCCATCCGCAGCCAGAACTTCCAGGTTTCGGTCGGCAACCTCGGTGGAAACGACCCCGATGGACTCGGCCCCACCAGCCGCCCCATGACCATCGTCGGCCGACTAACGGACCCGGAAGAGTTCGAGCAAATCATCGTAAAAGTCGGAACCAATGGGCAACCCGTCCGACTCGGGGATGTGGCCCGTGCCGAGCTGGGGCCGCGTTCCTCAGACGTATCCAATCGCTTTGATACGATGCCGAATATCGGCTTGGCCGTCTTCCTGCAACCGGACGCGAACGCCCTCCGCACCAAGGAACTCGTGCAGGCGATGCTCGAAAGCCAGTCCCGCGACCTGCCCGAGGGCGTGGTTCTGGAACTGGGTTACGACACCACGCCCGTCATTACCGAATCCATCCGCGAAGTCTTTTACGCCTTGCGGGATGCCGTTCTTCTGGTGGCTGTGGTCGTACTCATCTTTCTCCAAAGTTGGCGTTCCGCGCTGATTCCGCTGGCCACGGTGCCTGTCGCCATCATTGGCACCTTTGCGGCGATGGCTCTGGTCGGCTTCACCATGAACAACCTGACCCTGTTCGGGTTAGTGTTGGCGGTCGGCATCGTGGTCGATGATGCCATTGTCGTCGTCGAAGCCGTGCAGCATCAGGTTGATAACGGCTTGGCTCCACGAGAAGCCACCATCGCGGCGATGCGGGAAGTGTCCGGCCCGGTCGTTGCGGTGGGGATGGTCTTGGGAGCGGTGTTCTTGCCGTGTGCGTTCCTGACCGGCATCGTGGGGCTGTTCTTCCGACAGTTCGCACTGACGATTGCCATTTCTACGCTGCTCTCCGCGTTCAACTCGCTGACACTCAGCCCCGCACTTTGTGCCCTGTTGCTGAAGCCCAGAGATGCCCGGCCCGATCGGTTTTCTCGAATCCTGAACGCCCTCGCGGGCTGGCCGTTCCGCATCTTCAACCGCGTCTTTGATGGCCTCACCCGTGGGTATGTCCGCATGGTGGCCGTGGCGCTGCGGGTGCCGATCCTGGTTCTCGCGGGCTACGCCGGGTTGATCGGCGCGACCATTTGGGGTTATCAGCAGTTCCCCAAAGGGTTCATCCCGCAACAGGATAAAGGCTTCCTCATCGCCAGCCTGGAACTACCCGATGCCGCCGCGGTCGAACGGACCATCCGGGTTGTCGAGGATGTCTCACGCATCGCTTTGGAAACCCCCGGTGTCAAGCACGTCAACGCCGTGGCGGGGAATTCGTTCGTCCTCAATTCTTACGGGTCGAACTACGGTTCGATGTTCATCATCCTCGAAGGTTTCGATGCCCGGAAACAACCGGGGCTGGATGCGTTCTCCATCGCCGCGAAACTCCGCAAACGCTTCGCCGCGGAAATCCCAGATGCCAAGCTCTCCGTATTCCCGCCCTCGGCCGTCCCGCGACTCGGTCGAGCAGGTGGGCTCAAACTGATGGTGGAAGACCGCGGCGAACTCGGGCCACAAGTCCTCAAAGGGCAGACGGATAATCTGGTCGAGCGGGGGAACGAACAACCCGCGCTGAGCGGGCTTTTCCATTCCCTCAAGATCGCGGCCCCGCAACTGCAAGTGATCGTCAACCCCGATGCGTGTTCCGCCCAGGGGGTGAACGTCCTGGATGTGTACTCCACGATGCAGGCGACACTCGGTGCCCGTTATGCCAACGACTTCAACAAGTTTGGCCGCACCTGGCAAGTGAACGTCCAGGCGGAACCGGGCTTCCGCAATCAACTCGAAGATATTCGCAAACTCCGCGTTCGCAGTTCCTACGGTACGCTCGTTCCGATCGGAGCCTTGGCCGATATTCGGGAGATTACCGGGCCACTGGTACTGGAACGCTACAACATGTACCCTGCGGCCGCCATCAACGGCAACGTCACGGTGGGGGCCAGCAGTGGGGATGCCATCTCGATTATGGAGCGACTCGCCGCCCGAGAACTCCCGCCCGGCATGGCCGCCGAATGGACCGAATTGACCTTCATCGAGAAGAAAGCCCAGGGCACGGGGTTGGCCGTGTTCGGTATCTCCGTCGTGGTGGTGTTTTTAGTCCTGGCGGCGTTGTACGAAAGCTGGGCACTCCCGTTGGCCGTGATTCTCGTGGTGCCCATGTGCGTCTCCTCGTCGCTGGTCGGCGTGTGGATGGCCAAGCATGATGTGAACATCTTCACGCAGATCGGCTTCATCGTTTTGGTCGGTCTGGCGTGCAAGAATGCGATTCTCATTGTCGAATACGCGAAATGGCAACGGGAAGCGGGGGTGCCACGCCGGGAAGCCGTGTTGGCCGCGTGCCGCCTGCGATTGCGACCGATCATCATGACTTCGGCGGCGTTCATCCTGGGCGTGGTGCCGTTGTTACTCGCCGATGGGGCCGGTGCCGAAATGCGCCGGGTGCTGGGCACGGCGGTCTTTTCCGGGATGATCGGCGTCACCGCGTTCGGCATCTTTCTGACGCCGGTTTTCTTCTATGTGATCGACTGGGCCACCGACCGAAACGCGTTCCGCAGCGGGCCGATGGCCAAGGTTCTTACGGTCATCCGCTGGGTGCTGCTGTTCGGCTGGCTGCGCGCGGTTCTGGCTCATGCGGCCCAGCAGATCCGCCGATCCGCAACGAGGGGGTGACGGGTGTTCGCGCGGTTCTTCATCGACAGGCCCATCTTCGCGGCTGTGCTGTCCATCCTGGTGACGCTCGGCGGCATCGTTGGCTATGCCCGGCTGCCGGTGGCGCTCTACCCGGAAATTACCCCGCCGACCGTGGAAGTCGCGGCGATCTTCCCCGGAGCGAACGCCAGCGAGGTCGTCAACACGGTCGCCTCACCGATTGAGCAACAAGTCAACGGCGTGGAAGGCATGATGTACATGTCCTCCACTTCGGGAAACGATGGTTCCTACACGCTGACGGTCACGTTCCATCCGGGAATTGACCTCAACATCGCTCAGGTGCTGGTGCAAAACCGCGTCAACCTAGCCCAGCCAGTCTTGCCGGACCTCGTCAAACGGCGGGGGGTACTCGTCAAGAAAAAGTCCACCGGGCAGTTGATGATCGTCAACCTGATTAGCCCGGATGCGTCCCGCCCGGATTTGTACCTCAGCAACTATGCGACCATCCAACTGCGGGATGAACTCGCACGCCTGGAGGGTGTCGGCGACATCACCTTCCTCGGTCAGCGCGACTACAGTATGCGGATCTGGCTCGACCCAGAAAAGCTGATGGCCCGCGGGTTGACGGCCCAAGCCGCCGTGACCGCGCTGGAACAGCAGAACGCCCAGGTGGCCGCCGGGCAGATCGGTCAGCCCCCCGCCCCCACAGGGCAACCGTTCCAGTACACGATTAGCACGCCTGGACGACTCACGGATACGGCCCAGTTTGAGAACGTCATTGTCAAAACCGATGTGGATGGTCGCGCTGTGCGACTGCGGGACGTGACCAGCAAGGTGGAACTCGGCGCGGTCGGCTACGATCAGGTCTGTACACTGGATGGCCAGCCGTGCGTGGCGTTGTCGATCTACCCGCTCCCCGGATCGAATGCCCTCGAAACGGCCCGACGGGTCGAGCAGAAGTTGCAGGAACTCCGCCCCCGGTTCCCGAACGGGCTGGATTACACCATCGTCTACGATACCACCCCGTTCATTCGGGAATCCGTCAATGAGGTGATTCGCACCTTGTTGGAAGCCGTGCTTCTGGTATCGGCGGTGATGCTGCTGTTCCTGCAAAGTTGGCGTTCCGCGATCATCCCGCTGGCGGCGGTGCCTGTCGCCATTGTCGGCACCTTCGGCGCGATGGCGATGCTGGGGTACAACCTCAACACCCTGACCCTGTTCGGCCTCGTCCTGGCGGTCGGGATCGTCGTCGATGATGCCATCGTGGTCGTGGAAGCGGTGGAACATCATCTGGAACTCGGACTGTCGCCGCGCGATGCGACCATTGCGGCGATGGATGAAGTCGCCGGGCCGGTCATCGCGGTGGGGTTGGTGTTGGCGGCAGTCTTCGTGCCATGCATTTTCGTCCTGGGAATCATCGGTCAGTTCTATCAACAATTTGCCGTAACGATTGCCATCTCGACGCTCATATCGACATTTAATTCGCTGACGCTCAGCCCGGCTCTGTGTGCCTTGCTGCTGAAACCGACTACGGAACGCGGCCTCGAACCGTTGCCACGCCTGATCTACCCGATCGCGGGAGCCTGGCTGGCGTGTGAGTTTCTCTCGGAGCAGCTGACACCGTGGCTGGGTTCTCTCGAATCGTGGCTCGGTTCCCTACCCGCGGGCTGGCCACAGTGGGGCGACGCGGCAACCGCCACGTTCGCGGCCGGGTTGCTCGGGTTCGGCGGCGGCTACTTGCTGCGGGTGGTCCTCAACCGGATTCTCGGCACCTTTTTCCAACTATTCAACAGGACGTTTGACCTCGCCACACGGGGGTACATCCGGCTCATCACCGGGGTTCTCCGCGTGGCACCCATCGTCATTCTCGCCTACGGCGGATTGGTCTATCTGACAGTGGAAGTCTTTTCCCGCTGCCCGGTCGGCTTCATCCCCACGCAGGATAAAGGGTATCTGCTCATCAACGTGCAGTTGCCCGATTCCGCGTCGCTGTCTCGAACCGACAACGTGGTACGGCAAGTCAGTACCATTGCCCGATCGGTGCCCGGTGTTCGGCATGTGATCGCGGTGTCCGGGCAATCACAGGTACTCGGCGCGAATGCCCCGAACCTGGGGACGCTGTTCGTGGTGCTGGACCCGTTTGAAGCTCGGCATGGCCCGGCTCTGTCCGTGCGGGCCATCGCGGAGGAACTGACCCGCCGCACCGATGCGGAAGTGTCGGCTGGACTGGTGCAGGTGTTTGGCGCTCCGCCCGTGGAAGGGCTGGGGGCGGTCGGTGGATTCAAGCTCATCATCGAACAGCGTGCCAACGCGGACCCCGTCGCCGCTCAGGATTCCGGTCGGCCAGCGGGTGGACCACAACTGCTGCAAGCCATCGCGGATGATCTGGTCCGCGTCGGGGAGCAGTCGCCCGAGATGGCCGATGTCTTCACCGGGTTCCGGGCCGATACACCGTGGCTGGAATTGCAGTTCGATCGGGAAGCGGCGGAGTCCCGTGGCGTGTCGGTCGGCGAGGTTCTGACGACGCTCCAAATCTACTTCGGTTCGCTGTATGTGAACGACTTCAACCGATTTGGCCGCACCTGGCAAGTGAACGTCCAAGCCGATCAGCGGTTCCGCAATGCCGTGGAAGACCCGCTGCGCGTGAAGGTGGCCAATCGAGCCGGGGTGATGATCCCGCTCGGCGAGTTCGTGCATGTGGAAGAAACGACCGGGCCGGTGATGGTGGTACGCTACAACCTGTACCCATCCGCTCCGGTCACGGGTTCACCGGCACCGGGGGTGAGTTCGGGGCGGGCACTGGCGGTCATGGATCAGCTCGCCGAACAGACGCTCCCGCCGGACATGAAAGCGGAATGGACCGAACTGGCCCTGCTCCAGCGGCAATCCGGGAACACGGCCATGATGGCGTTTCTGCTCTCGGTGGTGCTGGTCTTCCTGGTGCTGGCCGCGCAGTACGAAAGCTGGGCGTTGCCGTTGGCGGTGATTCTCGTGGTGCCGATGTGCCTGCTCTCGGCGGCGGTCGGCGTGCTGATCGCGGGGCAGGACATCAACATCTTCACCCAGATCGGCTTCGTGGTGCTGATCGGGTTGGCTTGCAAGAATGCCATCCTCATCGTCGAATTTGCCCGATCCCGGTACGAAAGCGGCCTCTCTCGACGGGAAGCCACCCTCGAAGCGTGCCGGTTGCGGTTGCGGCCGATCATCATGACATCGGTGGCGTTCATCCTGGGGGTGCTGCCCCTGATTCTGGCCGAGGGGGCCGGGGCGGAGATGCGGGTACTGCTGGGCACCGCCGTCTTCGCGGGGATGATCGGCGTGACGGTGTTCGGCATCGTCCTCACGCCGGTCTTCTTCGTCGTCATCCAGTGGCTGACGGATCGGATGCGGGGCCAGCAGCGCATTACGACCTGACCGATCCTTCGGAAGATGGCGACTCCGTGGATCGGCGGAGTCGCTGGGCCAGATACTCCACCGGGTGCAGGGCGACTCGACCAGACAGGTCACGAATCTGATGCCGGCACGATGTCCCGGTGGCCAGGACGACGGAACTCGGCGCGGAACGGATCGCCGGTAAGAGTGCCTGTTCGGCAATCTTCACGCTGATGTCGTAATGTTCCTTTTCGTAGCCGAATGCCCCGGCCATTCCGCAACAGCCCGTATCCAGGACGGTCAAATCCACCCCCGGAGCGCACGCCAGAGCCGTGGCCGGGCCGCTCGCCCCCGCCAGCGCGGATTGATGGCAATGCGTGTGCAGCATCACGGGTTCTGAGAGAGACGCGAGCAAACCTTCTAATCGACCTTCTCGCCCCAACCAGGTTTCGACCGGCACCGCTGCCGCGGCCACCGTGCGGGCTTCTGGGCCGGGCACCAGTTCGGGCCACTCATCGGCCAGCGTGTAAATGCAACTCGGCTCCAGCCCGAGGATCGGCACCCCGTCCGCCACACGGCGAGCCAGTTGGGGCAGCGCCTTCCGGGCTTGTTCCCGCGTTTCGATCAGGAAGCCTTTCGACACCATTGCTCGGCCACAGCAGATCCCGGCGAGTTCCACCCGATAGCCCGCCGCTTCGAGTAATTCCACCGCCGCGATGCCGATTTGCGGTTCCTGAAAGGTCGTGAAGCAATCATCCAGCAGCAGCACCGTGGGTCTGTCCCCCGGTGGCGGGACGTGCGCGGCAAACCAACGGCGCAAGTGCATCGGCTGAAACTCGGGCAGCGAACGGCGGCGGTCGATCCCGGCAACAGCTTCCATCAGACCGCGTAGGAAACGCCGCCGAGAAAGCCAGTTGGTCAACTGCGACCAGCGAGCGGCCAACGGGCTGAGGGTGTCGATATTCTTCAGCAGATAATGGCCACGGGGCCGGGGAACCTGGGCATAGTACGCCTGCTGGAATTCCGCTTTCAACTTCGCCATGTCGACGTTGCTGGGGCACTCGGCCTTGCACGCCTTGCAGGAGAGGCACAGGTCCATCACTTCCGCGACCCAGCGTTGGGCCATCGCGGTCGGTTGAGGCGACGATTGCAAGGCGATGCGGAGAGCGTTCGCCCGGCCGCGGGTGGTGTCGTGCTCATCGCGGGTGGCCCGGTAACTCGGACACATCGCGCCGCCCTGCGTTTTGCGGCAAACCCCGGCTCCGTTGCAGAGTTCGACACTGCGGAAGAAACCGCCTTGCTTCGTGTAGTCGAAGAGTGTCGGCGGGTTCGGCACCGGGGCACCGGGCGGCACCCGGAAATTCGTATCCATCGTGGGGCCATCGACCACCTTCCCCGGATTGAGGATGTTCTCTGGGTCAAACGCGTGCTTGATTTGCCGGAAGGATTCGTACAGCACCGGGCCGAACATTTTTTGGTTCCACTCGCTCCGCACCATGCCGTCGCCGTGTTCCCCACTGAGGGAGCCGTGGAAGCTCAGCACCAGTTCCGTGACTTCTTCCATGATCGTCCGCATCATGCGCACATCGGCGAGATCGTGCAGATTCAACAGTGGGCGAATGTGTAGGCAACCGACGCTGGCATGGCCGTAAAATGCCCCATCCGTGCCGTGTTTCTGCAACAGTTCCCGGAACCGCGTCGCAAATTCGGGCATCCGCTCCGGCGCGACCGCACAATCTTCGACGAACGTCACGGGTTTCCGATCCCCAGGGATGCCGTACAAGAGCGGCATCGACGCGGAACGCAGCGTCCAGAGCGGGTCGCGCAACTCCGGGTCCGTGGCGGTGACACAAGCGGTCATCCCGGCGATGCCGGTGAGTCGCTGCCGCAGTTTCTCGATGCGGTCGACCACCTCGGCTTCGGAATCGCCGCTGAACTCCGCCATGAGCAGGGCATCCGGGGTGCCGACGACCGCGGCCATGTGACGTTGCAGGGACCGTTGATTCCGGGCCAGGTCGATGAGCAGTTTGTCGAGCAGTTCCACCGCCGAGGGGTTAAACTCCAGGCACACGCCGACCGCATCCAAAGCCGACCGCAGACTAGCAAAGTGCGGCACCAGCAAGCCGCGATACCGGGGCCGGGGCACCAGCGCCAGTTCCGCCTCGGCGATGACCCCCAAGGTGCCTTCCGAGCCGGTCAGCAGCGGCACCAGGGACCGCCCCGCTCGGGTGCCGGGCAAGTTGTAACCGCTGACGGCTCGCAGGATCTTGGGGAAACGCTGGTCGATCTCGGCACGGTGTTCGTGGAGGATGCGGGCCGTGGTGCGGTAGCCGTCCCCTTCCCGCGTGCGGAGTTCGAGCTTGTCCGCGTGTTCCCGCTCACTGAGTGAACCGAACCGGGCCTGCGTCCCATCCGCGAGGATCATCTGCAAAGAACGCACATGATCGACGGTACGACCATACACGACCGATCGCGCCCCGGCGGAGTTGTTGCCGATCATCCCGCCAATCGTGGCCCGGTTCGCCGGGGCGACATCCGGGCCGAAGATGAGTCCATGCCCAGCGACGGCTCGGTTCAGGTGATCGAGAACGATTCCCGGTTGCACGCGGATGGTCCGCTGTGTGGGGTCCAGGTCGAGGACGCGGTTGAGGAATTTGGAGCAATCCAGGACAATGCCCGACCCGATCGCCTGCCCGGAGAGGCTGGTTCCGCCACCGCGCGCGGTGATGGGCACCCGGAGTTCGGCGGCGATTTGCACGGTAGCCACCAAGTCATCCACCGTCTTCGGGATCACCACGCCGAGCGGTGAAACCTGATAGAGGCTGGCATCCGTGGCGTAGAGGTGCCGAGTTGTGCTGTCGAACCGCACTTCTCCGGCGAGATGGCGGGACAGGTAGCGAATCAGCGAATCGGTACGAGCATTGGCAAGATTGTGCATGATGTTCATATTACCCAGTCGGTTCGACAGCCCCTTTTCATCCGGGTAATTCCGCGAACCTGGAGAATGTCGCAGACGATCCTGACGGCCGGTTGTACTGAGTTTACCGAATCTGTCTCATGTTGCGGTCCAATCATGCCGATTCTAGGGGACAGCAGGAAGGTAGTGCCCTTCCGGGCGGCGGTTGGGATGTTTGCCGGTTCGCCGCCGGGTTGACCGCTCACACCGCCACCGGCTGGCGGGGGGGAACCGTAGCCGCGGACCCTGCGCCAGGAACGGACGGGATGTTATGGAGTGTGCCATGCGTAAATGGTTACTCGGAACGATCGCAGCGATGACGGGGAGCGCGGGGGTCGCGCTTGCACAGTCACCGCCTCCGCCCACGGCGATCGGCCATGTTGGGGGACCGTACCCCGCAGGGGTACTCGGTGATGTTGCGGACCCGATTCCCCCCCCCATTCCGGGCATGGCCCCATTCGGCCCCGACCCAGCCACGGGTTTTGGTATGCCCGGTGGGCCGAGTGCCTACCCCGATATTCCGCCCGGTCTGCACGGCCAAGAGAACTGGGGGCACGTTCCCCCGCCGGGTCTGGCACTGCGGCGGATTGCCCCGCACGTCTGGACTTACGCCGACTTCAACCTCTGGTTCGTGAAGTCACAGCCGACCCCCGTGATGCCGTTGGTCGTCAACAGCGCCCCGGCGGATGGCGGGTTGATCGGTCGACCCACGACGCATGAACTGGCTCCCCGATCGAACGACTTGGGGTACAACCTGTTCAGCGGTTTCAAAGTCGGCGGCGGCTTCTTCATGGGGCCGGAACGCCGTTGGGGCTGGGACTTGAACGGCTTCCTGACCGAGCAGAAGGCGAATACCTTCTTCGCCCGTTCGGATGCCACCGGGCAACCCCTGTTAGCCCGACCATTCATCAACGCTCAGACCGGCACCGCCGATGCGTTGATTGTCTCCTTCCCGACATTTGCCTCGGGGAGTGTCCTGGTCTACACCAGCACCCAAGCCTGGGGAGCGGACGGGAACAGCGTGTTGAACATCTACCGCAGTGCCCCCACGGCGGACTACGGTGTCTCCATCAACTTCCTCGGTGGTTTCCGTTACCTCGAAGTCGATGAGGATTTCCGCATCGCATCGCGGTCCACCCTGCTGCCTGGAGCCACCGCACCGTTTGACGGGAAGCTGTACAGTAGCCCCGCGACCATCGAAGTGCAGGATACTTTCCGCGTGGCGAATCGGTTCTATGGCGGTCAGGTCGGGTTCAACCTCGATGCCCGCTGTGGCCGATGGAACTTCGCCTTGATGAGCAAGAGCGGCTTCGGTGTGATGAACGAGGAAATCACGGTTGCGGGGATGAGCAACCTGAACGACCCCACACGCGGGATCGCCTCCCAGGTGGTCGGCGGGCTGTACGCCAATGGCTCGAATATTGGCCGCTACCGCAACGACGAATTCGCCTATGTGCAGGAAGTCACCACCTCACTCGGCTATGCCTGGACCAGCTGGCTCAGCACGTCGATTGGCTACAACTTCCTGTATGTCAGTTCGTTGGCTCGGCCCGGTCGGCAGTTCAGCACCACGGTCAACCCGGCGACTGTCCCGACCAGCCCGACTTATGGTTTCGGCACTGCAGTCGCCACACCGAATCCGCTGTTCACTCAGGATGATTATTGGTTGCAAGGTGTCAACTTCGGTGTGAACATCCGCTACTAACCCTCTCGACCGGAAACAGATCCGCGGCTCACGGGCGAGAGGGTTCCCTCTCGCCTGATTGTCGTGATGCCATCGGAATGAGGGTGAACGATCCAAAGAATCGGCGCGGCACGGGGCCATCCAACGTGATGTTCTTCCCAGCCACACTGAGAATGAATAATCGCGGCTGTGGCCGATCGCGTACCACGATGAGACGCACGATCACCGGCCCATTCCCCGTTCGGAAGAGCAGTTCCGTACCTGTGTGCTGGTTGAATTTCAAAGAGGCTTCTGCTTCGACTTGTCCGCCGAGTGTTTCTTTCAGTCGACGTTGCTCCGCGGCGATAATATCCTCTGGCCGAGCGAGTCTCACCCGTTCCGCATCCAGGTTCACCCATCCCACGGACACCGTCACCCCGTCAAACCAGCGATGCACGCGGTATCGCTCGCCTGTCAGCATCATCGGGGAAAACGGATTCGTGCCGATCACCTCTGCATCGGGCGTGCCGGGCAACTGCACCGCACAGGAGCCATCCGGCGGCACGAACTTTTGCCAGGCGCTCGCGGGCACCTGCCCCGAACCCAGTCGGGCCACCGCGAATGTCCCCACCGCGACCACTCCGCACACCAACCCGAGCAGCACGAACCGCCACCAGAACCGTTGCCGGGATCGCCCCGCCGAGATACCAGAATCCACCACGGGAGCCGCAGAGGCGGGTTCTGCAAGTGCCTGCGCTTGTGTGCTCACCAATTCTTGACACCACGGACAGATGGCCGCCTTCCCAATAGTCGCTTCCGGCACTTGAAACGGTTTTCCACAATGATGACACGATACCGGGACAAACATGGCCGGTTCCTCAGCTACGGTGCGGGTACAAGTTCGTAAAGTGAACGAGAGCATGATAGGGCCGGATGGTCCACATGGTCGCATCCCAAACAACACCGATGCCGATGAACTCGACCCCGCCGAATTGGACCGCGTTCTCATCTCAGCTGGCGGCGTTGTCCCGTCCTGTTCTGGCCGGGGTGGCCGTGCGGGCGGCGCGTCGAGCCGCCCCCGCCATACTCACAGGAGCCGCGCCTGATGATTCCGAACCGCTCGAATGGTGCCATGCCGCCGTGTCCACGATCACGCTGATCGAAACTTGGGCACGCGGCAACCCCGTTTCGGATTTCGTCCTGATGTTGGCTTCCGAGTTCCCCCGGCTCGCCGCGCAAGCGCTGGCGGCAGCCAACCGCAAACATGGCCCCTCTCCGCACACCGAACGGATGGAAACCGCCCTAGCCGCCGCCGCGTTTGCCGCCGATCTGATTCGGGCGTCGACCCCGGATCGAGCCCGCTCCGTGGCGTTACAAGCACTGACCAATGCCGATGCGGCGGTTCCCGGCATCGGCCGTCTGGCGGAATTCGACACGCAAACCGCACTGGCTCTGGGAATCCACGCATCCGAGGTCATGGATGCATCGGAAACCGGGCCGCTCGGCGAACTCTGGCCGATGGGTGAACCGGAAGAGTGGACGGCAGCCTGGGCACGCCTGGAACAAGCCAACCTGCCTCGGTTGGTCGTGTTCCGCTAAAATCTCTCGGTCGTCGTGTGACTTCCCCTATTTTCCCCACAGCAACCCGCCCCGAACCGAGAGGCTCACCGTGGATCTGTTTGAACCGATCCGATCCGCGCACCGACAGCAAGCCCGCCCCCTGGCGGCTCGGATGCGGCCCCGGACACTGGATGAGTACATCGGACAGGAACATTTTCTCGGCGAAGGGAAACTCCTGCGGCGGATGCTGCTGGCGGATCGGTTGAACTCGCTGGTCTTTTACGGCCCACCCGGCTGCGGCAAGACGGCGCTGGCGCATGTGATCGCCGGACACACCCGGAGCCGGTTCGTACCGCTCAACGCGGTCGCGGCGGGAACGAAGGATGTCCGCGAGATTTTGGCCGAGGCCCGCAAACATCTGGAAGAACGCGGCGACCGCACGATTCTGTTTCTCGACGAGATTCACCGCTTCAACAAAGCTCAGCAAGATGTTCTGCTCCCGGATGTCGAGGATGGTGTCATCATCCTGATCGGAGCGACGACGCAGAACCCGTTCTTTTCGATCAACTCACCGCTGCTGAGCCGCAGTCAGATTTTCACCCTGGAACCCCTCACCCGTGAACACACGCGGACGCTGATTCAACGGGCATTGATGGACCGGGAACGCGGCCTGGGGGAAATCCCGATTCAGATGCACCCGGACGCGCTCGCCTTCCTGGTGGAAATCTGCGACGGTGATGCCCGGCGTGCGTTGACGGCCCTGGAAATCGGCGTGCGGTCGTCGCTCGGCGAGGAACCCACGACGGTGGAATTCACGCTGGAACTCGCCCAGGATTCGATCCAACGGAAACAGCTCGACTTCGACCCCACCGGCGACACCCATTACGACCTAGCTTCCGCGTTCATCAAAAGCCTACGGGGTAGCGACCCACACGCCAGCCTCTATTGGTTGGCGCGGATGCTGGAATCCGGCGAAGATCCTCGGTTCGTCGCTCGGCGACTCGTGATCTTCGCCTCCGAGGACATTGGCAACGCGGACCCACAGGCACTACTCATCGCCAATGCGGCCTGGGACGCGGTGGAACGGGTCGGCTTGCCGGAATGTCGGCTGAACTTGTCGCAGGCGGTCTGCTATCTGGCGACGGCTCCGAAGTCGAACGCGGCGACGCTCGCCATCGGGGCGGCCATCCAAGATGTGAAGGAAGGCCGCACGCTGCCCGTGCCGAAGCATTTGCGGGATGCCCATTACTCCGGTGCCCGGACATTTGGCCACGGCACCGGCTATCAGTACGCGCACAACTTCGATGGTGGTTGGGTCGATCAGGAGTACATCCCCGCCGATGTGACCTACTACACGCCCACCGATCGCGGTTTCGAGGCCATCATCCGCCAACGGATGCAGGAGATCGCCGCGAAACGCAACCGGGAGAGGCCGACTTAACAAGCTCACTTTTTCGGGATCGTCTGCCCCATTTTCTGCCAAAGTTCCAGTACCTCAGCGACGAATGCCCCGCGAATCTGCCATTCTTGCCGGGAATCAGGAACATTCGGGTCCGCGGGTTTCGCTCCGGCTCGCAGTTCTGCGGGCGTGCGGCCAAAATAGTGGCTGAACCACCCCGCGACCTGGGGGGAAGCCGCGGTGAGGTACTGTTCCCAATCTTCCAGCGAGGCATTCAGGGGGAAGGTTTCTTCGATCACGACGGGCTTGCCGAGATCATAGACCGCCAGTGCCTTGAGTTCCTTTTCCCGATCTTTCCCAGGACCAGGGTAGACGTGAACACTGACGAAATCGAGATACGGCAGCGTGTCTTGCGTGTAGAAGACCGGCTTGGCATTCGGCCAGATGAACGCCCAGGGAATCACGCCCACGGTCGTTAGAGTCTTTTTGTCATGCTGGCGAATGGCCGTGACCTGTTGCTGGACCCAGGTCGCCGCGATGGCCGCCGTCTTCCGGTCGTTGGGTTTGTTGCTGATCCGCTGCACGAAGTGCAATCCGCCCAGTTCGCCGCCGACCCACGGATGTTCTCCTGCTTTCCCAGCCCCGACGATGGGCTCGTTGATGAGGTTGTAGCAGAAGACGGCGGAGTCCCCAGCACAGGTTTTGGCGATCGCGGCCCAAAAGCGGGACTGCGCGGCCCAGCGATCCGCTTCGGGGAGGGCATCGTACCATGCGGGAATCCGTTTCAGACGGTAACAATTCAACCCGGTGAGATCGAGATAGAGTTGATGCTTGTGTGCGAGTTTGAGTAAATCCTTGAGCCGACCAAGTTGGGCTTCATCGACCTGATCCGGCCCTTTCAGAAAAGTTTCCAGTTGCAGATGCCAGCGGACCACATTGGCCCCGAGCTTCCGCATGTTCTGGAAATCCGTCTCGATGTTCTTCCAGCCAGTGGGGGTGTGCCAGGTTTCCTCGGCGAGTTCGTTATCCTTCCCGAGATAGTTGAAGCCCCAGGGTACGAACTTCTTCCCGCTGTTTTCGAGGGCGAAATGCTTCCCACCCGGAGCCACCACGACACGGCTCAACCGGGGTTCATCGCCGAAACCGTGTGTTATTGTGAGCGGAAACAGACTGGCCGTTGCCAGCACACGCATCATCCACCGCGTTAAACGCATCGGCTTCACTCCGTCAAGAACCTGGGAAAGATACGCACGGGCATCAGCGCCCGCATCATCGGGGGTCACGCACCGAGTATTCGAGCTTCCAACGCTGTTGGCCATCCCGGCTGTGGCACCAAAGTTCGAGCTGACCGACTTCCGTGACTTTCGTGTGCAGATGCACCGGGACCACGCCGCCAGTGGGAGATGTACCCGCGTCCTGGACTGCCAGTTTCACCCGCACGGGGGCGAGTTCGTCAATTTGTCCTTCCCAGTCGTCGATGACCGTGCCCGGCGCATCCTCATGACGAACCGTGGAACCGAGGAAACGGAATTCAACTTCTTCCCCGACCACGAGGCCGAATTCCTGCGCGGGAATATCGGTTTCGGTGCCTTCTTCCATACCGAACGGAGCCACGCACACCGCCTTCATGGGCGGCGACAACCCCGGAATCGCGGGTTGGGCCGTTTCCACGCCGATGTAGTACGCCCGGCCCGTGCCGCCGCGAATCCGCACGCCCTGCCCCCGCCGGACCAGTCCGTAGTACGCGGCTCCACGGGCCACGGCCAAATCCAGATCGGCCCCCGACAGTGCCCGTGGCGCTGGCACCTGCGTGGTGGCCGCCCAATTGCCGAGAATCGCCAGCAACCGTTCCCGCATCAGGCGGGCTTGGAAAACACCGCCGTTGAACAGCACCACGGTCGGCAACGTGGCTAAGCCTGGGCGCGTTTGCTCGTTCTGCCGAGAATGGGGACGATCGGCATGAGCCAGCGCGGCCGCCTGACGATGGAGGAAGTGGGCCAAATGGCGGGTGATCCCCGCATCCGCGACGTAGGGTAGTCCGAGTTCCTGCAACCCTGCCGCCCGATTCCGTGCCGGGACCGCATCCACGGGGCAATCGGGGAAGAATCCATTCAAGATGATCTGTTCGACTTGCTCACGCCGTAGTCCATGCTGAATGGACGAACCGATGACGGAGCGACCTTTCCCCAGCACCGTGACCGGGGCTGCGGACAGTGAGGGATTGGCAAAGAGTTGCTCCTTCGCTTGCCGGGCCGCATGGGTGAGTTGCAGCATCTGCCCGGCATCAAGCTTCTTACCGGATTGGGCCAGTTCCGCAGCGGCGGCATGGGCCAAAGCAAGGTCCATGTTATCCCCGCCGAGCAGCAAGTGATCGCCTACCGCCAACCGGGTCAACGCCAGATTCCCGGCTTCTTCGTCAACCGCAATCAAGGTGAAGTCGGTCGTTCCCCCGCCCACATCCGCGACGAGTACGAGATCGCCGATGGCCACCTGGGATCGCCAACCCTCCCCCTGCGTGTGCAACCAGGCATAGAACGCGGCCTGCGGTTCTTCGAGCAGGGTCAGATGAACGATCCCCGCCGCGCGGGCCGCTTCCACGGTCAGTTCCCGTGCCGCCGCATCGAACGAAGCCGGGACCGTCAAAATAATCTCTTGGGCCTCGAAGCGATGCTCCGGCACCGTGCGGGCTTTCTCGGCGTTCCACGCTTCGGCCAGATGTTGCAGGTAGCGGGTACACGCCTCCCACGGCGAGAGACGGCGATCGGCTTCCCCCGCCCGAAACGGCAAAATCGCGGCCTTCCGATCGACGGCCCCATGCCCCAGCCAGGATTTCGCCGAGGACACCAACCGTGTCGGCACCTTGGCACCGAAGTTCCGAGCGAACTCGCCGACGGCAAAATCCCGGTGCGCGTCCCAGGGCAGTTTCAGCGCCCCCACGGGTTGCTCACCGGGACCGGGCAGATACAGGAACGACGGCAGCAGTGGTCGAGCTTCCACGACCCCCGGTTGCACCACTTGCGGCACCATGAACAGCTCAGCCTGGGCCGCGTCTCCGGCTCCCGTATCCACGCAGGCCAGGGCCGAATTGGTCGTCCCCAGGTCAATACCGATCACGAACCGTGCGTGCATCTTTTGCGTTCTCCGCTAACGCCATCGGGCCGATGCCACCATTCTAAGAGAAACGCACCTCAGTTGAGATCCTTGGGGTTGCAGAAGACAAAATTCTGTTCCGGGTAAAATGATTCCCCAGTCGGTACAAACTCAGACTGAGGAATCATGAAAAATCTCCGTGAATCCATAAAAATTGTTGGCCATCTGGTCGATTGGGATTATGATGACCCTGTTATCCACGGTCATCATTTCATACCGTGGTTACGCCCAACACCCCCCCTCCACCCCCTGATGGACCGGGGATTAGCCACCAATCAGGGGAAAATTCCTGTCTTATTGTTCCATTTTGGAGGTGTTGCATGAAGTCTTTCCAACGCAATCGCACAGCGTTTACGCTGATCGAGCTGCTGGTGGTGATCGCCATTATCGCCATCCTCATTGGCCTGCTGCTCCCGGCGGTCCAGAAAGTCCGCGAAGCCGCCGCCCGAACCCAGAGCACCAACAACCTGAAGCAAATCGGTCTGGCTTCGCAGAACTTCCACGATAACTACATGCGGATGGCAGGTAACGGGGTTTCTGGCACGACGAACGCAATCGGGCCGACATATTCAACAGATTTCAACTTTTTCTATCAAGTTTTGCCCTACATGGAGCAAGACGCGCTCTATCGGAACCCTGGCTCGGGATTGACCAGTTCGATCAAAACGCTCCTTGAGCCTTCACGTGGGCGCAATGGGAACATCGCAAGTTCTGGCCCTGCATCAGATTATGCCGTGAATCTGTTGGGTCTGTATGGCACGACCCGTCCTTCTGCTGGTAGCGGTGAAAGAACCGGCACCTTGAACATGGTTAGCCTGACAGACGGCACCAGTAACACCATTTTGGCTGGAAGCAAAGCTATGACTCCCAGCAACTACAGTAGTACGGACCTCAGCATTCTGAATTCCACTGCTGGCGGGGCATATGCTACCGGAGCAAGCAATATTCAATATCTAGCCAAAGGCATGTCGGTTTGGCTTGCCACAGGAACACCAGCCTACACCACCTGCTATCGTGACCTGGATCCCTCGAACACTGGTATGAATGGCGATAGCTTCGGTGCCCCGTATTCTTCCGGTTGCCTGTTCGCGTTCCATGATGGTAGCGTCCGATCGCTGAACTACTCCTGGGTAAACGGAACCCCATCGGGAGTCGCTACTACATCTGTGTATTACAATAACCTCCGCGCGGCGATGAGCGGCACGGGTGGTGAAATCGTCAACTTCGACTGATCTGCTGTCTGAACGTGTGGGGGTCGGTTTTCCGATCCCCACAACGCTTTTCCTGTCTCCCGCTTGCAGCATTTCTCGTTTATCCGTATTCTAACGATTCTCTGGCTACAATCTCTCAACAGGCCGCCGTGAACAACGTCGGTTCGTATTCTGATATTTCGGAGGGGAAACATGGCTCGCCGCCGTACCATGAATCGTCGAGACTTGCGCGATCAGGCCGAAGCCGCCGAGGCACTTGAACGCGATGAAGCCGATGAGGCCGCTGAAGACGAAGAGGAAGAAGGTACTGAAGGCGACGGCGACTCCGGCGATGAGGACTCCGGGGATGACGATGCCCCCAAAGCCAAGAAGAAATCCGCTGCCAAAAAGGCCACCACCGCCAAGAAACCCGCAACCAAACGCACCAAGGCCGTCAAGGAAGTGCGGTTGAAAGCCGTGTGGGTCGTCTACGATAACGGTGGCAAACGGCTCAAGGAATTCCCTTACCCTCAGAAGGCCGATGCGGAAGCGTTCCTGGCCGAAAAGACCGAGGAGAAGAAAGGCAACTTCTACATCCTCATGGATAAAATCCCACTCGAAGACTGAACAGCATCCAACCGGGGACTCGCGTCCCCGGTTCCGTGTCAACGGCATCCAACCGGGGACTCGCGTCCTCGGTTCCGCATGAACAGCATCCAACCAGCGACTAGCGTCCCCGGTTTTCCGACAAATCCCATACAGTTAAGAGAGTGTTCTTCTCTCTTTTTCCTTTTTCCTTTTTCCTTCCTGCCTGGGATCTCGAACATGATGCGACTCGCCGCATGGTCGTTTCTCCTGTCGTTCCCCACAGTCCTCATCGCCGCGGACCCGATCCCACCGGGTGACATCGCCCGGACACGACCTATGGAACCGGCTCAGTCCGCGGCGGCGATCCAGTTACGGCCAGGCTTCCACATCGAACAGGTCGCTGCCGAACCGCTCATCCGCGACCCCGTGGCGATCGACTTCGACGAAGATGGCCGCCTCTTCGTGGCCGAGTTCCCCGAGTACAACCAGTATGTGAACCCGAACTTTCACCAGCGGGGTTGCGTCAAACTCCTGACCGATACCGATGGCGATGGCCGCTACGATACCGCCACGGTCTACGCGGAATTCGATTCCCCGGTGGCGGTGGCCTGCTGGGATGGCGGTGTCTTCGTGGGTGCGGTCCCGGACCTGTGGTACGCCAAGGACACCAACGGTGACGGCAAAGCCGACATCTGCAAAAAGGTTCTCACCGGATTTGATCGTGATCGTGCCGGTGAAGGTATGCTCAATTCCTTCCATTGGGGATTGGATAATCGGTTCACCATCTCGACCAGCCTGGCTGGCGGCAGCCTGAAACGGGCAGAAGACCCACAAGCCAAGCCGACCTCGGTTCGACGGCAGAACATCCGTTTCGACCCGAAAACCAGTCGATTCGAGCCGACCAGCGGCGGCGGTCAGCACGGCCTCACCCTCGACAACTGGGGTGAAACATTCGTCTGCGATAACAGCAACCCGTTGCAACACCTCAACTACGATGGCCGCTACCTCGCGCGGAACCCGTATGTGGAAGCCCCGTCGCCGGTGGTCAACATCAACGCGGCCGGGCGCAAACCGAACCTCCGGCGGATCAGCCCGAACGAACCGTGGCGGGAAGCGCGGACCCGACTCCGCGCGGCCAAGCTCGTTCCCGGTTCGGATGAAGGCGGACAACCGTTCGGCTTCTTCACCGGAGCCACCGGCATCACCGCCTACCGGGGCGATGCGTGGCCCGCGGAGTTTCTGGGCAATCTGTTCGTGGGGGAAATCGCCAACAATCTCGTCTACCGCGCCATACCGAAGCCGAAAGGGGTGACTTGGTCCGCGGAACGGGCGGAGAAAGATCGGGAGTTCCTCGCCTCGAAAGATATTTGGTTCCGCCCGGTGCAGTTCCGCAATTGCCCCGATGGGAACCTGATGGTCGTCGATATGTACCGAGAACTGATCGAAGGAGCCGCGTTCCTGCCACCGGATTTGTTGAAGTACGTCGATGTGGCTGGCGGTATCGACAAGGGCCGTATTTGGCGCATCGCCGCCGATGGGGCCGAGAAACGGAAGCCGGTGAAGCTATCGCAAGCCACGACGGCGGAACTCGTGGCCCTGCTGGATCATGCGAACGGCTGGCACCGGGACACCGCGTCTCGGTTGCTGTATCAGCGGCAGGATCCAGCCGCGTTGGCCCCGCTGCGGCAACTGGCCAACACAGCCAAGAATCCGCTGACTCGGACCCATGCTCGCTACGCCCTCGCGGGGATGCAGGCGATCTCGGCCGAGGATGTCGCCCACTGGCTCGCGGATACAGACTCGCACGCCCGCATTCATGCGGCCCGACTGGCGGAACCGTTCTTGGAACAGCCCACCGTCGCGGCAGGATTGGACAAACTGGTATCCGACCCGGAACCGCGCGTCCGCCTGCAAGCGATCTTCTCGCAGAGCTACCGACCCGCTCCGGGAACGGTTTTGGCCCAAGCCGCGAAACAGGATGCCGCCGATCCGCTGTTCCGGTTCGCGGTATTGTGCAGTGCCCACTCCTGCGGCGGCGATCTGTTTCAAACTTTGTTGACGGATACCGCCTTCCGTGGGTCCGCATCCGGTAAAAAGTTTTTGACCACCCTGGCCAAGCAGACCGCCACCGCGAACCGTTCCGGCGATCTGGCCAAGCTCATGACCGCCATCAACACACTCCCCGCAGCGGAAAGCGCGCTGACCCGCGATCTGATGCTCACTCTGATTGCGCAAGTCCCCGCGTCCGCCCGTGGGAAGCTCACCCAGTTGGCCGGTCCTCAAGCCGCGAGCGTGTTGGTGGAAACGATCACGGCGGCCCGTTCCACTGCGGGGAATGCGAATGCGTTGCCCGCGTCCCGTGTGAAGGCACTCCAGACCCTGGGGCTGACCCGCTACGCGGAAGCGGCCCCGATTTTGAAAGAGTGTCTGGATTTTCGACAGCCGCCGCCAGTGCAGATCGCCGCCCTGGAAACACTCGGCCGCTACGAGGAAGCCAGCGTGGCCCAGACCATTCTCACAGCCTGGCCCGGAATGACCCCAGCCGTGCGAGCCACCGCTGCAGAAGTCCTATTTTCCCGCCCCGCATGGGTTTCCGACTTCCTGGATGGAGTCGAAAAGCGAACCGTGCGCCGCTCGGATGTGGACCCCGCCCGGCTCCAGGTGCTGTTCCGTTCGACCACCCCCGGCTTAAAATCTCGCGCCGAAAAATTATTTTCCAGCACGATCCTTTCAAATCGAGCGAGCGTAATAGCGAAGTACCAACCAGCCTTGCAGACGACGGGGGACGTGCAACGAGGCAAGCTCGTGTTCAAGAATGTCTGCTCGGCGTGCCACAAGTTAGAGAATGTGGGCAACGCCATTGGCCCGGATCTGGCCGCGATCAAGAATCGGGGTTCTGAGTCCGTGTTGACGAATGTGCTAGACCCGAACCGAGAAGTGCTGCCTCAGTATTTCACCTACCTGGTGACGACGGATGAAGGAACCACCCTCACCGGATTGGTGACGGCGGAAACCGCCAACACGGTCACACTCCGCAAAAGTGATGGCACTACCGTTTCCATTCAACGGGTGAACATCGACGCGATGCGGAGTACCGGGCTCTCGGCGATGCCGGAAGGGTTGGAACAGCAGATTCCGGTGTCGGCGATGGCGGACTTACTCGCTTACCTTGGGTCGATCAAATGAGGTGGAGGATTTGCCTCTCCCCGCCTCAGTTGATGACTATTGACTGAGTACCTGGGAGATTTGCCGATGAGTTTACCGACCCATCCTCCGGCCACGAAGCATCTGATGAAAGATGTCACGGCCGGGCTTGTGGTCTTTCTGGTGGCTTTGCCGCTCTGCCTGGGGATCGCGCTGGCATCTGATGCGCCGTTGTTCTCCGGGCTGGTGGCAGGAATCGTTGGCGGAATCGTGGTGGGGGCACTCAGCGGCTCGCACACCAGCGTCAGCGGCCCGGCTGCAGGATTGACAGCCATTGTCGCGGGTCAGATTGCCCATCTGGGATCGTTCGACACCTTTTTGTTAGCGGTGGTCCTCGCCGGGGCGATTCAAATCGTGCTCGGGTGTGTGCGTGCGGGGTTCTTCGCCGCGTTCTTCCCCTCCAGTGTGATTAGCGGCTTACTGGCTGCCATCGGGATCATTTTGATCCTCAAACAGCTACCCCACCTGTTCGGTCACGATGCCGACCCAGAGGGGGAAATGCGGTTCTTCCAACCCGACCACGAAACGACCTTCTCCGAAATCGCCCTACTGTTCCGGGGTTATGGGCTTCACTTCGGGGCCACGATCATCGGTCTGACCACCCTGGCGGTGATGATCCTCTGGGAGAAAGTCAAATTCCTGAAGTATTCGCCCGTACCGGGGCCGCTGGTCGTCGTGCTACTGGGTGTGGGCATGGTGGCCCTGTTCGAGGAACTCGGAGTTGATTGGGCCGTTTCCCCGGATCACCTCGTGCGAGTGCCGGAAGCGGATGACCTGGATACCTTCCTCGGTTTCTTCATGTTCCCGGACTTCTCGCAGTGGTTGAACCCGGCGGTCTATGTGGCCGCGATCACCATTGCCGCAGTCGCATCGTTGGAGAGCCTGCTGAACCTCGAAGCCGTCGATAAGATCGACCCGGAACGGCGCACCTCGCCACCGCATCGAGAACTGGTCGCTCAGGGTGTCGGCAACATGGTTTCGGGGATGATCGGCGGGATTCCGGTGACCTCGGTTGTGGTGCGTGGGTCCGTAAACGTCATGGCCGGGTCGCGTTCCAAGCTGTCCGCGATCCTGCATGGCGTGTTCCTCCTGGTCTGTGTGGCGCTGTTGCCATCGTGGTTGAATCTGATTCCGCTATCGGCCCTGGCGGCGATCCTGCTGTTGACCGGGTACAAGCTCGCGAGCCCTACGGTCATCCGCAGCATGTGGGTCAACGGCGGTTGGCCACGATTCCTGCCGTTCGCTTTGACCGTTGTGGCGATCGTGCTGACGGACTTGCTCATCGGCGTGGCCATCGGGCTGGCGATTGCGGCGAGTTTTATTCTCTGGAGCAGTTTCCGTCGCCCCGTGCATCGCATCGTGGAAAAGCGACTCAGTGGCGAAGTCGTTCACATTGTCTTGCAGAATCAGGTCAGCTTCTTCAACCGGGCGGCTTTGGCGCGGGTGCTGGATGAAGTGCCCGAAGGCGGCCATGTCCTCATCGACGCGGCCGACAGCGACTACATTGACCCAGACGTTCTCGAACTCCTCCGGGAATACGAACGCTCCACAGGGCCAACCCGCGGTGTCACCGTGAGTATGGTCGGCTTCCGCGATCGGTATTCCATCACCGATCAGACCCACTATGTCGATTTCTCGACACGGGAACTCCAGGCGGCCCTCTCCCCCGAACAGGTGCTGCGGGTGTTGATGGAAGGGAATCAACGGTTCCGTTCCGGTCGCCTACTGAGCCGAGACTTCGACCATGCCACGAATGCCACCGCGGCCGGTCAGCACCCCTTGGCGGTCGTGCTGGGCTGCATTGACTCTCGCACCCCGGCGGAATTGATCTTCGATGTCAGCGTCGGCGACATCTTCGTGTCCCGCATCGCGGGGAACGTCACGAGTCGCAAGGTCATTGGCAGCATCGAGTATGCGTGCCTCGTCGCGGGGGCGAAATTGGTATTCGTGCTGGGGCACACCCGCTGCGGAGCCGTGACGGCAGCCGTGGACCTGGCAAGCAAAGGAAGTTCCGCGGCGGAAACGATCGGCTGCAATCATGTGGATGAAGTCATTGAAGACATCCAAGATGCGATTGACCCGGACATCCGCGAACGGTTCGCCACAATGTCGCCGCAGGAGAAACAAGAAGCCGTCTACACCGTGACGCGCAAGAACGTCTTACGTTCCGTGGCGATGATCCGTGCAATGAGCCCCGCACTGGAACAACTGATCCAGGAAGGGCGTGTCGCCGTGGTCGGAGCAATGTACGATCTCTCGACCCGACGGATTGAGTTACTCCCCGACAGCGCCAGTTTCGGCACGGAAACGATTGAGAATCAGAACCGCGAGTTTGCGGAAAATTGTTGATGATTCCCCGGAACGGGCAACATCTTCCCACACCCAGGGTCACCCCGCGTGGCTCTGGGTGTTGGACCCACTGGCGGTTTTCCTACACTAGCGGGCAGGGAGGAGATCGCGGAGGCGACCAACAAGGAATCCCAACGATGTTCCGGCTCGAATTTTTGTCACCAAGAGATGCGAACAATGAAACGAACGCTTTTGATTCTTTCCGCCAGTGTCGTAACCGGGTTGGCCGGTTGCGGTAAGACCCCACCCCCCGCCGCCACGGATGCGGACTCATTGAAAGCCACGGAAGATGCCATTAAGTCCGCCCAGCAAGCCGAGGGAGCCACGCAGGGGAAAAAGTAACACCACTCCCAAAAGCAATAGCCCACGGATCACACCGTGGGCTATTGTGTTTCATCGCGAACCAGCCAGAATCACGCCGTCGCGGGTGCGCTGGCTTCCTTGACTTTCAGTTTGACTTCCCCTTCTTGGAGAAGTTCAATGATCGCCTGATGGCCTGCATCCCCGAGGCGACGGGTGTGCAACTTCAGGATCCGGGTATAGCCGCCGGGCCGTTCCTTGAAGCGTGGACCGATGACGTTGAACAGTTTCTTCAGGCAGGTTTCGCTCTCACCGCTCAACGGTTCATTTTTTTTGTCGTAGAGGGTGGTGCCATGCACAGGGCCAAGTTTGGCGATGGCCAGACGGCGGTAGTGCAGCGCCTTCACTTTCCCTTCTGGGGTGCCATCATCGGCCAGGGCGGCTTTCTTGGCGAGCGTAATCAATTTCTCGATAAACGGTCGCAATTCCTTCGCTTTGGGGAGCGTGGTCTTGATCCGTTCGTGGGTAATCAAAGCCCGGCTCAAGTTGCGGAACAGAGCCAATCGGTGCGACGCATTCCGACTCAGTTGACGACCGGCCTTACGGTGACGCATAGCATCCTCAACAATGTGGCAGGAAGAGAAATCAGCCACCGTGTGAGTCGAACCCGTGCCAAGGGCGTTCAACCTGGGTGCCGGTCAACCCGGACACCACCACGGTAGCCAGTCCATTAGCGACGATTCGGAATCTTCATTCCCAACTTCAATCCGCGTTCTTCGAGCTTACCGCGGACTTCCTTCAGTGTGGTTTCACCGAAGTTCCGCACTTCCAGCAATTCATCCTCCGACCGCATGAGCAAATCGCGGACAGTGGCAATCCCTTCGGATTCCAGGCAGTTCGTGGCCCGGACAGACAGTTCCAGTTCCGCCAGGCTCATGTTGAGCATGCGTTCCAAAGCCGGATCAGCCCCACTGGGAACCGCCGCACCAATGACAATGGGATCATCCAGCGGGACTTCGGGGCCGGGTTCACTGTACTGCACAAACGGGTTCAGATGCTTCCGTAGGATCTTGGCCGCTTCTACCAGGGCCATTTGGGGATCAACAGTACCGTTCGTCCAAACTTCAATGATAAGTTTATCGTAGTTTGTTTTCTGTCCGACCCGCGTATCTTCAATGTCGTATTTGACCCGAACAACTGGCGAGAAGCTGCTATCAACGGGGATCACGCCCACTTCCCGATCTTTTCCGGCATTTTCCTCTGCTGTTCGATAGCCGCGTCCCGTCTCCACAGTCATTTCAATCGAAAACGGGACATCCGAGGTCAAGGTGGCAATGTGGTGTTCAGGATTGAAAATCTGGATGGTTTCATCGTGCAGAACATCCGCCGCACGCACTTCACCGGCTCCATGCTTCTCAATGCGAATGGTCTTCGGCTGATCGGAGAGATTCTTCACCACCATCGACTTGATATTCAGAATGATGTCCGTGACATCCTCGACCACACCGGGGATGGTCGAAATTTCGTGTTGAACACCTTGAATTTTGACGTTGATAATGGCGCTGCCTTCGAGACTGGAAAGCAGAATGCGTCGTAAACTGTTCCCAACCGTCATCCCGAAGCCACGTTCAAACGGCTCCACGAAAAACTTGCCATAAGTATCCGTGAGTGTGGAACGATCCGCAATGACTCGACTGGGAAGTTCTAAACCGCGCCAACGTACTCGCATCGTCATCCTCCGTTTGCGTCCGATCAGCTTTCCGCCATCAGGCCACTCTGCGAGGGAATGGGATCTGACAGCCCAGCAAGTTCGGATCAACAGCGGCAACACAAAAACAGAAAGCCCGCCGATCTTCGCGGGATCGGCGGGAAAGCCCATCAGCTACTTCCTCAACAGATTCACCGTTGAGGAAAATTAGCGTGTCACAATTTCGATAATCAGTTGTTCTCGAATCTCCGCAATGCGGGGATCAACATCTTGGCGGGAAGGCAAACGCGTCATCCGTCCTTCCGGGTCTTCGTTATTAGTAATTTCCAGGAAGTCTGGGATATGCTGCGTCGTGGCTTGGAGCGACAATCGCGCCATCTGGAGCGACCGAGTACGCACCTTGATCTTGACGGTATCACCAGGGCGGAGGAGGCGGCTGGGCACATCACATTTGACACCGTTGACATCAACGTGTCCGTGAGACACCAATTGCCGGGCCGCCGCGCGACTCGAAGCGAACCCAAGCCGATGAATCACATTATCCAGTCGCCGTTCCAGAATGGATAGCAACTGTTCACCTGTATTGGTCCGAGCGCGAGTCGCCAGTTCAAAATAACGGCGGAATTGCCGTTCAAGGATTCCATAAAACCATTTCAAACGCTGCTTCTCGCGGAGACGGATGCCGTATTCCGAAGATTTGCTGCGGCGTGTTCCGTGCATACCCGGCGGCGGGGCTTCTCGGTCGATCGGACATTTCGGGCTAAAGCAACGCGCGCCTTTCAGGTAGAGCTTGACTTGCTCACGGCGACAACGCTTACATTTGGAATCAAGATAACGTGCCATATCGATCCGTCTACCGGAATCAGAGTCAGTGTGAGATCAGGGGTCCAATTTCCCACCAGAGCGGGGCAAAATCGACAAGGAACCCCTGGGTCACACTGTCGATAAAAGAGAAAATGTCTGAGCCAGCAAATCCACACTGACACAGACATCGGTCCAGACATTTTCTCTACAAATTTAGACGCGGCGTTTTTTCGGCGGCCGGCAACCGTTGTGGGGCAACGGAGTCACATCTTCAATCGCTTTGACGTTCAATCCAGAAGCCTGGAGAGCCGTGATGGCGGACTCACGGCCCGCTCCTGGACCTTTGACGCGGACTTCGACTTCTTTCAAGCCGAATTTCGATGCTTTGGAGGCACACTCTTCGGCGGCGCGTTGAGCCGCGAACGGGGTACTTTTCCGGCTTCCCTTGAAGCCCACTGTACCAGCGGAAGCCGCACAAAGAGCATCGCCATTCGGGTCTGTGATTGTAACAATCGTATTATTGAACGTCGACTGAATGTGAGCCACACCACGACTCACGTTACGACGTTGCTTTTTCTTCTTACTCTTGGCCATAGTTTTCGCGCCGGTATCGGTGACAGAATCCACAACAACCGTGGCATCCGCACAGAGATGTCACCGAGGTCGTTGTTAGGAACAGGTTACTTATCCTTAACGCCCTTCTTACCCGCAACGGTTTTACGAGTCCCTTTACGAGTTCGCGCGTTGGTTTTGCTGCGCTGACCGCGCACGGGCAGATTTTTCCGATGCCGTTCACCGCGATAGGATTTAATTTCCTTCAATCGCAGGATATTGGAACCATCAAAGCGGCGGAGAGCCCCTTCGACCAGTGGATAATCACGGTCAATGAGTGTCGCAATCCGGGCCACTTCATCATCGGTCAATTCACTGGCACGCCGTTGGGGGTCGAGCCCAACCTTCTCGCAGAGTTCGAGTGAAAGATGCGGCCCAATCCCCTTCAAATAGCGCAAGGAGATATGGGTCGGCTTATTAGGCGGAATATCGACACCTTGGATACGTGGCATAAGTCACCGATTCCGTTGAGTTATCCTTGACGTTGCTTGTGCCGTGGATCCTCGCAAATGATCCGCACAACACCTTTACGGCGGATCAGTTTGCACTTTTCGCAGATCCGCTTGATACTGGCTCGCACTTTCATCGTTACCACCCCCGGCCGGGGGCCGGTCCAGTTCATCATGTCTGGGAAACTTTTACTATATTCAACGTCTGAGCGCCAACAAGGGCGACTCTGGTAAAAAAACCAGCAATATTAACTTTCGATACGGCTACGCAGAGTCGCGGCAAATCCGGCAACGACATCGGATGGATCGGAACACCAAATCACGACCTCTTCATTCCGAAAGCGAACCGTGAGCATGGCACACCACATTCGACTTATGGCTTGCAATCCACAGATCAGACCCAACAAACACAGGCTAATCACGAGCCAACGATCTTCCACCAACAGAAATCCCATTGCCAGCAAACCACAACTTGCCAAAACGTACACAATGCATTGGGAATCAAAAATACGCCCTGCTGTCACACGATCAATATCTTTGATAGTCAGTCGCATGACAACGGATTCGCCGCCAAAAGTACGGATCAGTTCTCCTTGATCCACCCGCAACTCCGTCAGGGGCAGTTCGAGTTCCGCGGGTGGGAGAGAGGAAAGAGAATCTTCGGTGCGTTCCTCATCCTCTTCATCATGACAAGAATCACTCACAATTCACTCTCTTCAAATGCCCCATCATCCGAGGTGATGATCACCACACCATTGCCCGTCAACGCCAGTGTGTGTTCGACATGCACGCTCGGCATACCATCTTTGGTCACGACAGTCCAATGGTCAGAAAGGATACGCACATCCGGTCGCATCATGTTGACCATCGGTTCTACGGCTAACACCAGACCGGGTTCCAAGCGGAAATCGTGTTTGCGGGTTTCCCGACTCACAAAATTTGGTACTTGTGGCGTTTCATGCATGGCCCGTCCAATACCATGACCCACGAAATCCGTAACCACGCTGTACCCATTTTCTTCCGCGTGTTTCTGCATTCGGCTCGCCACCTCGGTCCACCATTTACGCCGTGGCAATTCGTCGATGGCGATTTGCAAGACTTCCTGAGCGACTTTCAGCAACCGCAATCGTTCCGCGGGGACAGTTCCGATCGGAACCGTAATCGCGCGATCCGCACACCAGCCATTGAGGCGGCACGCGGTGTCAATTTTGAGCAGGTCGCCATCTTTGAGAACACGCTGACTGGGAATTCCGTGAACAACTTCTTCATTGAGGCTCAGGCAGGTCACGGCGGGGAACGGCACTTTACCGGGATACCCTTTGAAAAGCGGGGTTGCGTTGTGTTTGAGATAAAAATCTTCAACGGCCTGATCGATTTCGATGGTCTTCACACCCGGCTTGGCCATTTCTCGACAGATGCGGAGAGCTTGCGCAACAAGAATTCCGGCCTCTCGCATCAATCCGATTTCACGGGGTGATTTCAGTTCAGGCGGTCGGTAATTGGCGGGTTTAAGCATTTGATTTAAGACACGCCAGACGTGCCGAAATGGGGTCATGGCGGTTCACAGAAAATAAAAGAAACACTCACCCCAAAAGGTGAGTGCAATCGAATCCGGCTTACTCGTCCGTGAGTCCCTGGTAATTCCGCATGACCAGGTGGCTATTGATCTTCTGGACCAAATCCAGCGCGACGCTGACCACGATCAGCAAACCCGTTCCACCGAAAAACGCTGCGATCATGGGATTGATCTGCATACTGGTTGAAATCAGGCTCGGGATAATGGCCACGATCGCCAGGAACGCGGCTCCAACATAGGTGATCCGCATTAACACCCGTTCCAGGTAATCCGCCGTACTTTTCCCAGGGCGATAACCAGGGATAAAGCTGCCATAATCTTTGAGGTTATCGGCAATCTCTTTCGGGTTGAACGTGATCGCCACCCAGAAGTAGCAAAACACAAATGTCAATATAATATAAAAGAGATTGTAAACCCAACTATCACCACTCATGAACACGCTAGCCAGTTGGCCCGCCCACAGGGCATCTGGGTTCAGGCTACCGATCATATTGAAAAGGAATCCTGGCAAAATGAGTACGGTACTGGCGAAGATCACCGGCATCACGCCCGCGGAGTTGACCTTCATAGGCAGGAACTGTTTCGTCCCGCCAAACGCCCGTCGCCCTCGCACATGCCGGGCGGACTGTGTGGGAA
>JAIXLE010000106.1 GCA_026931725.1 Bacteroidales bacterium | reverse complement strand
CCCCGCCGGGACACCCCCAGCGAATAGGACCACCGAGACACGATACCCAATCCCACCACGAGGCGGGGTCTGCTGCAGCGACTCGTTCGGCTTCTACGGCCCACCTCTCAGCCCGATCCGCCAGACCGCAGGCAACCGCCTCGCCCGCTGTCAGCGACCGGCCAACCAACAAGTGCATGGCGATCCACTCCAGCGGTTGCCCGCACAGTTCCGCGATGACACCGGCGACCTGATGCCGGACCCGACCCACGTCGGCCGGCAACCCCGCCATATTCTCAAGCGAGGTGAGCGAAAGTTCGGCCGCAAGGCCGACCGTCCGCCCACCCCGACAGCCACTGGCGAGTACAATCAGTGCGACACCGTGAGCCATCACCGGCGCTCGCGTGTGGACCAACGGCCGAAGCTCCCGCACTGTGTCCGCAACCGCCATCCCCGCCGCCAAACTGCCGCCCGGCGAGTCGATGTAGAGGGTGATTGGCTGCCGCTCGTCCTGATACTGGAGGAATAGCAACTGCGCGATGACTACCTCGGCCGTTGCATCGGTGATCTCGCCGTTGAGCCGGACGATGCGGTATCGGAGCGACTCCTCGGGGTCGTGCGGTACGAGCAACTTTCGCTTCCACTCGCTACCCATCGTTACGCCTTCCCCAGCCGAACAACAAAGCTCAGCAGCCCCGCCGGGACACCCCCAACGAACACAGCCACCGAGACACGCTACCCAACCCAACCACGAGGCGGGGTCTGCTGCAGCGCATAGTTCGGCTTATCTTAAGCCACCACTCCGCCACACGGACACCGCCCTTACACCTGCGTTTCCGCCAGGCACGATACCATCAGAGCCTGGGGCCACCAGCCACGCAGGACCACGATTCCATCACCAGCCACCGGAAACAAACACCAGTGACAACCCACTGTCACTCACTGACGCGGTGCCGTGTCTCGCAGTCGCCACCAACCAGTTCCGCGTGTCTCGCAGTCACAGCCGAACAACAAAGCTCAGCAGCCCCGCCGGGACACCCCCAACGAACACAGCCACCGAGACACGCTACCCAACCCAACCACGAGGCGGGGTCTGCTGCAGCGCATAGTTCGGCTTATCTTAAGCCACCACTCCGCCACACGGACACCGCCCTTACACCTGCGTTTCCGCCAGGCACGATACCATCAGAGCCTGGGGCCACCAGCCACGCAGGACCACGATTCCATCACCAGCCACCGGAAACAAACACCAGTGACAACCCACTGTCACTCACTGACGCGGTGCCGTGTCTCGCAGTCGCCACCAACCAGTTCCGCGTGTCTCGCAGTCACAGCCGAACAACAAAGCTCAGCAGCCCCGCCGGGACACCCCCAACGAACACAGCCACCGAGACACGCTACCCAACCCAACCACGAGGCGGGGTCTGCTGCAGCGCATAGTTCGGCTTATCTTAAGCCACCACTCCGCCACACGGACACCGCCCTTACACCTGCGTTTCCGCCAGGCACGATACCATCAGAGCCTGGGGCCACCAGCCACGCAGGACCACGATTCCATCACCAGCCACCGGAAACAAACACCAGTGACAACCCACTGTCACTCACTGACGCGGTGCCGTGTCTCGCAGTCGCCACCAACCAGTTCCGCGTGTCTCGCAGTCACAGCCGAACAACAAAGCTCAGCAGCCCCGCCGGGACACCCCCAACGAACACAGCCACCGAGACACGCTACCCAACCCAACCACGAGGCGGGGTCTGCTGCAGCGCATAGTTCGGCTTATCTTAAGCCACCACTCCGCCACACGGACACCGCCCTTACACCTGCGTTTCCGCCAGGCACGATACCATCAGAGCCTGGGGCCACCAGCCACGCAGGACCACGATTCCATCACCAGCCACCGGAAACAAACACCAGTGACAACCCACTGTCACTCACTGACGCGGTGCCGTGTCTCGCAGTCGCCACCAACCAGTTCCGCGTGTCTCGCAGTCACAGCCGAACAACAAAGCTCAGCAGCCCCGCCGGGACACCCCCAACGAACACAGCCACCGAGACACGCTACCCAACCCAACCACGAGGCGGGGTCTGCTGCAGCGCATAGTTCGGCTTATCTTAAGCCACCACTCCGCCACACGGACACCGCCCTTACACCTGCGTTTCCGCCAGGCACGATACCATCAGAGCCTGGGGCCACCAGCCACGCAGGACCACGATTCCATCACCAGCCACCGGAAACAAACACCAGTGACAACCCACTGTCACTCACTGACGCGGTGCCGTGTCTCGCAGTCGCCACCAACCAGTTCCGCGTGTCTCGCAGTCACAGCCGAACAACAAAGCTCAGCAGCCCCGCCGGGACACCCCCAACGAACACAGCCACCGAGACACGCTACCCAACCCCATCACGAGGCGGGGTCTGCTGCAGCGACTCGTTCGGCTTATCTTAAGCCACCACTCCGCCACACGGACACCGCCCTTACACCGGTATTTCCGCCAGCCGCGATACCATCAGAGCCTGGGGCCGCCAGCCACGAAGGACCACGATTCCAGCACCAGCCACCTGAAACAAACAATAGTGACAACCCACTGTCACTTACTGACGCGGTGCCGGTTCTCGCAGTCAATACCAGCCCAGATGCCGTTTCTCGCAGTCACCGCGGGCACACTGCCGTTTCTCGCAGTCACAGCCGAACAACAAAGCTCAGCAGCCCCGCCGGGACACCCCCAGCGAATAGGACCACCAAGGCAAGCTAACCAACCCCACAACGAGGCGGGGTCTGCTGCAGCGACTGGTTCGGCTTCTCGCGTGCCGCTACGGCGATTCGCTTCTCCACTCCCAGTTGCGATACCGGTTCTCGCAACCGCTGCCTGCCGTGATACCGTTTCTCGCAGCCGCACCCAACCACGATACCCGCTCTCGAAGCCACGGCCAATAGCCTAAATCTCAAACCAGTGACAACACACTGTCACTCTCAGATACAATGGCGGCTCTCGCAGTCACAGCCAATCACCTGAATCTCAAGCCAGTGACAACACACTGTCACTCGCAGACACAATGCCGATTCTCGCAGTCGCGGCCAGTGACAATACACTGTCACTCACAACAATAATGCCGGTTCTCGCAGTCGCCGCCCACCGTGATGCCATATCTCGCAGTCACCGCCAACCGTGATGCCGCTTCTCACAGCAACATCAAACAGAATGATCGATCGCACAGCCGAACAAAAAAGCTCAGCAGCCCCGCCGGGACACCCCCAGCGAACAGGACCACCGAGGCACGATACCCAATCCAACCACGAGGCGGGGTCTGCTGCAGCGACTCGTTCGGCTTATCTTAAGCCACCACTCCGCCACACGGACACCGCCCTTACACCGGTATTTCCGCCAGCCGCGATACCATCAGAGCCTGGGGCCGCCAGCCACGAAGGACCACGATTCCAGCACCAGCCACCTGAAACAAACAATAGTGACAACCCACTGTCACTTACTGACGCGGTGCCGGTTCTCGCAGTCAATACCAGCCCAGATGCCGTTTCTCGCAGTCACCGCGGGCACACTGCCGTTTCTCGCAGTCACAGCCGAACACACAAGCTCAGCAGCCCCGCCGGGACACCCCCAGCGAACAGGACCACCGAAACAAGCTAACCAATCCCACCACGAGGCGGGGTCTGCTGCAGCGACTGGTTCGGCTTCTCGCGTGTCACCACTGCGATTCGCTTCTCCGCCACCAGCCGCGATACCGCTTCTCGCAGTCGTTGCCAGCTGCAATACCACTTCTCGCAGTCACAGCCAATCGCCTGAATCTCAAGCCAGTGACAACCAACTCTCACTCGCGGGTATAATGCCGGTTCTCGCAGTCGCCGCCAGTGACAACACGCCGTCACTCACAACAATAATGCCAGTTCTCGCAGTCACGGCCAGTGACAACACGCTATCACTCACAACAATAATACCGGTTCTCGCAGTCGCCGCCAACCACGATTCCGCTTCTCGCAGTCGCACCAGACACAATGACCATACGCATAGCCGAACACACAAGCTCAGCAGCCCCGCCGGGACACCCACAGCGAACACGACCACCGAGACACGATACCCAATCCCATCACGAGGCGGGGTCGGCTGCAACGCCTGGTTCGGCGCGTCTTTGCTGCACGAGGAGATGCCGTACCTCATCGATACTGCGGCAGCGCCCACCCATGTGCAGGACCGCGTGGCAGTTCGGGCAGACCGGCCGCAAGTCCTCAACTGGATCGACCACATACGCCCCGCCAACTTCGGACAGCGGGCGGATGTGGTGAACATGAACGTACCCTTTAGCCTCGGGGCCGTACACTGTGCCAAAACTGAATCCGCATATACTACAGTCGGTACCGTAAACCGCAAGGCACCGCCGCCGTGCCTCCAGATTACGCTCGTAGGCATTGACCGTGATGCGGCAAATCGCGCCCTCGACCAGCGACCCGGCCACCGGAACCTCATCCGGCGAGGCAAAGCCGGTAGGCTGCACCCAGCCCAACTGCTCCAACGCCTCGGCCACCTGCGGCAGCATCTGCCATACGAACCCATCCGGCCCGCTCCACCCGACCGACCAAGTGGCCCACAGCCGCTCCTTGCCGCGGTTGGGGCCGGACTGCCGCACGTCCGGCCGCTCGCCGGTCTGGTCGCAGAATAGGCGACCGAGCCGCCCGTAGTGTGCGTTGACGACAGAGTAGCCGCCCTCAACCTTGGCCAGCCGAGCGAGTTGCGGAACGGTAACTTGCCGTCCGGGGGCGTAGTACTGCTCAGTCAACAACCGCCGCTGAACGACAGTCACACGCGAGGTGATGGCCGTCAGCCCCGCGACGTAGTCGGCCGCAGTCAGCAAGCGACTCCACCTTGTCATGGTTTTCTGCCTCTGCTGCCGAACAACAAAGCTCAGTGACCGGGGCCGGCTTTGCGGCCCCGGTCCACTGCAGCGCCTGGTTCGGCACCTACGC
>JAIXLE010000107.1 GCA_026931725.1 Bacteroidales bacterium | reverse complement strand
GAGTACACCCGGTCGAATAAGGGCCGGGCTTCGTTCCCACGTGATAGCCCACGCAACGCCAAGGCATGATGGAATCGCAGCAGATGCACCCAGTCGATCCGCTCTGGATCCTTGGCTAACACTCCCTCCCACTGCGTGCGGGCATTCGCCAGAATCTTTTCGCTCTCCGCGATTTCGCCTTCTTCCTGAAGTTGAACGGCCAGTTGCATCACGGCCAGGGGAGCCACGAAATGCGACTGCTTCGCGCCATTTTGGTACAACCGTAGTTCCTGAATGGCCCCGGCACGATCCCCCTGAACCGCTCGCAACTTCGCCAATGCGATCTCGGCGTACCCCGCTAGCCGATCTTGCGGGGCAATGCGGAGGAGTTGCTCCCACGCGGAGCGGGCCGCTTCCCGATCGGTTGCACGGCGGGTCGCGTCCGTGGTGAGGGCCGCCAGGCGCGCCCGGCATTCCCCCAGTGCCAACCAAGCGGCGGCCTGATACGGAGATGCCCGCGCTGAGTTGTGGAAGCGGGTCAACAACTGTTCCGCGTGTGTGAGATGATCGCGGGCTTGCATCATCTCGGCTCGATCGACTGGCTCACGCGGGGACATCTGTATCAGGCAATCGCCTTGCAGATAATCGGCCACGGCGAGTTCCCCCGACCGATCCGCTGCGGAAATCTGAGACAAAATCGTGTTCGCGCGATCGAACTGATCCACAAGAGCCTGACAGATCCCCGCCGCCAGCCGGGCCTGGTTGGCGGGAACAGATTCTGGAAATTTCGTCGCCACGGCGGCGAACTTGTCCGCGGCTTCGTGCAGTCGTTTTTCCAGTTCTTCGGTCTGGTTGCGATCGTGGCGAACGGCAATCTCCTGGGCACGATTCCAGGCATTTGCCGCCAGACGGTAACTCACGATCGGTAGGAACACGCTGTCGCGGAACTCACGGAAAAACTCTTCTCCTCGCGGTTCCGAGCGATTATCGTTTGCTCGACCGTAGGCCACCACCATCCGCTGGAGGATCAGATCACGTCGAGCGGGCATTGCCTGTTCGTTCCAGAGTTGTTCAAACGTCTGCCCGGCATCGCGGAATCGCTCGGCTTTCTCCAGGGCATCCGCGTAGCAGAATAGCATTTCGTGTCGGCGCGGTTTGGCTTCCGGGTCTGTCGCGGTGAGTTGGTTGGCACGGTCGGCACTTTGACGCAAAGCCTCAAGCGCAGCGTTGATTTTTCCGTCCCGTTCACTCTTGCGGGTTGTGTCTATCAGACAGGCCAGGTGAAAACGCGCTAAACTGAGCCAGAACTGAGCCTGATCGGCGAGCCTGGGCGTGGAAGTCAGCAGCGGTTCCAGCAGTTTTTCCGCGTCTGCGTCCCGTTCCCCTTGTACCAGACACGCCCCCCGATGCAGCATCGCATCCGGCATCAGCGGCGATTGCGGATAGTCGGCACACCACGACTCGAACAACCCCAGCGCCTCCGCGTAGCGGCCCGATTCCTGCTTCAGTCGGGCCAGATGCAACGCCGCGGCGGCTACATAGTCCGGCGGTGCGTGCGTGGCCAACGCGGTCAACCGGGCTTGCTCGGCAGCGGGGAGATTTTGAAACGGCGGTTCTTTTCGTGCCGCTAGAGCTGCCGTTCTTTGTTTCTGAAATCCGGTCAGCACGGCTTCGTAATGCACGGATGCCGCCTCATTTTCATCGGCTCGGTGCAACAATCGCCCCACGAGATACTCAGCATGGAGGCCGAACCCCGGTTGATCGAACGGGGCAACCTGATGGAGTGATTGACTCGCTTCATCGTAGCCACCATCAAGGAAGCAAGCGAAACCGTGGTAGTACAAACCCATTGCCCGATGGGGGTTTGTCGTGAACTTTTCATCCTTGGCGAACGGCTCACAAACGGATCGAACATCACGATGTCTGTTCAATCGCAGCAGAATCTCCGCTTCATCGCAGCGTGCCCGGCCAGACCAGCCATCTTGCTGTTTGGCGGCGAACCAGTCGCGGGCTTCATGAAAGCGGCGGAGGGCTTCTTGCAGTTTCGGTTCCGCGGCTTTTTTCTGCTGTTCCCAGGCGGTCGGGTTCGCGGCCGGTTTGTCGAGTTCCGCCAGGGCTTCTCGCCGATGGCACACCGCGAGCAAGTACAGCGCCCAACCCCGTTGGGGGAAGTTGCCATCATTGGCGGGCGGGGTCAGATTTTCGATCGCTTGGGGAAGACGTGCTGTGGAGGAACGGGTCAACACCCACCCGAACCCAAACCGAGCCGATTGGGCGGATGGGGTCTGGGCGAATTTCTCCAACACCGTGCGAAACAGCTTTTCGGCTTCGGGATCCCGACCGGCTTCACACGCGGTTTGGGCCTGTTGGAGTAGCGTTTCGGCCTGTTTTTCCGGTGAATCCGCCGCCTGCAACTCCGCCCCGCCGCACAATCCGAAGACCAGAACCAGCATTCCGCAAAGGTGGTGTCTCATCGTGGACCTCCAGCGCCGGGGGGGGGACGGGGCAGGCATCCGCCTGGCTCAGTCTGTTGTACCGTGTCGCCCGGTACGAGCCGTTTGTTTCTGTTGGCGATACACCGCGAGATCCCGGCGTAGGCGTGTTTGATGTTCTTCTTTCAATTGCCGATATTGACTCATCCAAAAACGACGGGATGACCACGCATCCATCATGGCCAGACTGATGAGAACAAACACCAGAACGATTACAGAGATCCAATAAGCGCCCCACATCCGAACGAACTGTTTATCCGCGACCGGAACGGGCGGCGGAGGGGCATCGGCAACCGCGTTTCTGCGCGATTCCGCAATGGCATCGGCACGGGCTTCCATACCGGAGAGGTACGCCCCCGCAATCAGTCCGCCAATGAGAATCAGTACCCCCGCTGTCAAGAGTCGCCGACGATGACGGTTCCGCAAGTACGTCAACTCATCAGATGGCACGAACGATCGCTTTGACAATTGCCGCAGACCCGAGATTTGCAGAATCCCCGTAACCAGTCCAAGTAGGATTATCCCGATACCAAGCAGTACCGCGATCAGGGCCGGTGGATTCACGGAGTCGATCCCAAGGTGTGAACAGGTCGTGCCTGCTGCTGAATATACCGCAGTCCCTGCCATTCTCGATACAGAATTGCCGGATCACCGAGAATGTGGCCCTGTGCGGTTTTGATGAATTGTCCAGATTCGTTCGAGTTCGGCGGTTGTGATGCCGATGCAAGAGATAACAGGTTGCACCAGGGCGGTGCGTGAGGATCGTGAGGAACACGGCAATGAACCGGATCATGTTGGCGGCAGTCGCAGCGCTGCTGGGTTTGAGTGTCGGAAACGCGCACGCGGATTTCGGCGGGCCGCTTCCCACCCAGCAACCCGCACCCGAACCGAACTACGCGCAGGAAGCCGAGATTGGCTATGAAACCGGGTTGTATGGCACACACCCGTTTTTGCGACGGCTCATGTTCTGGAAGAAAGACGGCAAACCCGTCAAGGAACACAAAGCGCACTTCGTCCGACCGTTACCGCCGCCGAACACCGCGCTCCCCGGTTCGCCAGGAGTCGGGATGCCGGGCACACTGGCGTTTCCGTACAACCCGTACACCCGCAGCCCGCGTGATTACTTCATGTATGATCCGTATGGCCGGAAGTAATCGCGGTGAGTGCAGCGATCCGATCGCGTAACTCCTGGGGCAGTGGTACTTTCTGACCAGCCCGATAATCAAAACACACCACGACGGCCTGCCCCTCCGTAGCCGGGCTGTCCTGGTTTTCGCAGATGATTTGATGAGCAAACGTGACCCGATCGCTCTCCATTGCGATGATCCGAGCCCCCACCTGGATCCGAGCGGGGTATTGTAACGGTCGGCGAAATCGCGCCTGGGTACTTTGCACGATCGGCCCAATTCCCAGGGACTCTTTCATTTCCAGCCAGCCCACGCGGGCGAGAAACTCAATCCGGGCGGCCTCAAAGTATCGGAAATAGACGACATTGTTGACGTGCTGGAACGCATCCATCTCTCCCCAGGCCACATCCAGCGTGACAACGACCGGGTAGCCATTCCACACGCCATCTTCCATGTCTGTGCCTCTCTTGCCCCTGTTCTCATGGCTTATCCATACATCTTATGAAATCATCCTGAAAAATTGGCTTGAAGGCGATCGTTTCTCAGTCATACTAGCGTAGCGATTGTCTTCAACAGACTCGACCAACTCACGACTCGTTGTTTTCCCCATTTGTTGACCGAATCCTTGAGGTCACGATGCTCATTTCCACAAATCGTCGACGGTGCCATGCCGCATTTACGTTAATTGAACTGCTGGTGGTCATCGCCATCATCGCGGTTTTGATTGGCTTACTGTTACCGGCCGTCCAAAAAGTGCGAGAATCCGCGGCGCGAACCACCTGCCAGAACAACCTCAAACAGATCGGTCTGGCTCTCCACAACTACCATGATACGAATGCGATGCTACCGCCGGGCTACAAATCCAATAGCCCCGGAACCACCGCGAATTCCTCCTGGTGCCGCTCCGGCGGACTTCAGGGGCCACCCTGGACCGTGTATATCCTGCCGATGCTGGAACAAACCGCGCAGTACAACGCCTTTAACCTCACAGTCGCTTTTCAAGCGGCTTCCAATCAGATGGCAGAACCGAACGCCTCACGGACACGGCCAATGAAAGTGTACAGCTGCCCATCGGATGCGCGATTGTCAGCCCATCCGCTGTATAGCAGTTACTTCGGAGTGGCGGGCGGCGGTGCGGCCCCGGATTGTGGCAACACGTCGTGCAGCGCCGCGAATGAACGGGGACATTATGCCCGCGGGATGCTCTACGCGGGATCCAAACTCCGCTTGACCGATGCCAAGGATGGAACCACGAATGTCTTTCTGGTCGGAGAAACTCGCTACAGCGGTGCCGCGTGGGCCGCGAGTGCCAAACAAGATGCTTGTGCCTACGCCCGCAATCTCGCCGGTGCCCAAGAACAAATTAATCTCCATGCGAATGAGGGCGTACAT
>JAIXLE010000167.1 GCA_026931725.1 Bacteroidales bacterium | reverse complement strand
TCAGATGGAGTACGAGCTACGAACCGAACCGGCTACCCCCTGTGAACGGTTACCGGCGGCTTACGCAGGCAGAAGCCTTCTGAATAGAGCCGAGCCATCAGTAGGAACGGCGACGGCAAGTAGCGGTAATTGCGGGTCTGGCCCTCGCACACGATCGCCACCAAGCCCTTGCAGATCCGCTACGCTCACTTTGAGCTGGAAATCCATTCGATTCACTGCTCCCGCTTCCGGCTCCGCATCCGGTCGATGGCGTTGACCAGGTCATCCGGGTTCAGGTGCTGATAACGGGCCGTGGTCCGTGTCGTCGTGTGGCCGAGGATGTCGGCCAGCTCCCGGTCCCGCACGCCCCGGCGTGTGGCCTCGGTGGCTCCGGTGTGCCGCAGCGTGTAGCAAACCACCCGTTCGCCAACCTCGTCTTCCGGCTCCAGTCCCGCCTTGGCTCGCACTCGCCGCATCGCACACCGGATCGCGTTGCTCGTCATTTCGTCGCCGAAGCGATTACAGAACACGCGACCGTGCGGCCGCGGCTCCCGCTGTCGGAACCAGTTCTGGAGCATCCGCAGCACCATCGCATCCAGCGGGATGGTCCGCACCTTGACACCGTCCTTGCGTTTGTCTTTCGCCTTAAACTGGTTTAGCGTGATGCACCGTCGCTCGAAGTGGACATCCCGCCAGCGCAACTGACGGAGTTCACCGGGTCGAGCCATCGTGTGGGCCGCCACGAACCAGAGTCGCCGATATGCCGGTGACGATGCCCGGTAGAGTCGCGTCATCTCGGGCCGAGTTAATGTCCGATCCCGCTGCCCCGCCGTCGGCGCGATCAGCTTCCGGAACGGGCTGTGTGGCACCAGTTGGACATCGTCGTCCGCCGCCCATTTGTACAGAGCTTTGATCGACCGCACAAAGTGATTCGTGAACTCGACGTTGACCAGATGATGGACTCGCAGTGCGTCCGCCGGATATTTCCCAGCGGCAGACCGGAGTTTCTCCAAGGCGGCTTTGTACCAGTCCAGAGTCTTGATACTGGACTGGCCAGTCTTCACGCGGACAACATAGTCTGCGTAAAAGCTATCAATCAGGTGAGATACGGTGAGCATACCGGAGTCTGACACACCATCCCCTGGAATGCCGACTCCTGACTCTGATTTTGGCATGAGCTCACCGTGGTCGCGTACATACTGTGCGGCCCGGCACAATCCGAACCGCACAGTATGTAGCCCCGGTGACAGGCTTGCTTGATTCTTGTCAAGCAATTGGGTAGATTAACCACATGAGCCGACCACGCCATCCCAATCCACACATCGAAAAGGCTCTCCAATTTGCAGAAGACCTGGGTTGACGCGTCGAAAAATCGAATGGCCATGCTCATTGCTGGGGGCGATTGTTGTGCCCATTCTCATCACGCACAGGGTGTATCGTTTTTGTCTACTCGACACCGCGTGTACCCATAAACCACGCCCGGCAGATCCAGAACAAGGTGGACAATTGCCCACACCGAGGAAATGACAACCAGGAAGACGAACAATGAACGATACGAACATCCATTGCCGCGAATACGATTTTACGCTGATCCTGGCCCAGCCATCAGAATTGACAGATGTGATGGTCGATGCCTTGTTTGAAGCCGGTTGCGATGATGCCACGCCCAGCGTGAGTTACGGCCGCGTTTGGCTAGAATTCTCTCGATCCGCCACTTCGTACAAAGAAGCTGTTCTCAGTGCGATTCGTGATGTCGGTGATGCGGGAATCGGTGCCGAAGTTTCGCAGGTCGATGAATGCCGTTACGTGACGCAAGCCGAGACCGCACGCAGGATCGGGAAGTCACCCCAATACATCCACCAACTCATCACTGGGAAGCGTGGGCCTGGTCGGTTCCCGCCGCCAGCTTGCCACCTTTCCGAAGGCGTTCTTTTGTGGTCTTGGTGTGAAGTGGCGTTGTGGCTTTTTCAGAACAACATCATTCCGCAAGATTTGTACGAGCAAGCCGAGATCAATCACGCCATCAATACTGTGCTGACTGGGCGTTCCTGCTCCTTTTCCACGCTGATCCACGAAATTGAGATGACGCTCACCCCGTGATGATCTTCTCCCAATCCAGGAGCATTCCCCAACCGTGTGCGTGAATTGAGGGAAACATCGCCCAGGCACTCTCGCCTGGGCGATGTTATTTAGTTATCTGGAAAATCATACACATTCAGATCACAACCCACCTTGCATTCCAGATATGCCGCCTATACATTACGGAGGTGGCATGAAGCATTTCTCTTCGTGCTCTGTGTTCGGGCCGTAGCGCAGCTTGGCTAGCGCGCTTGCTTGGGGTGCAAGAGGTCGCGGGTTCAAATCCCGCCGGCCCGACTATCTTTCTGAAGAAGCCTTTTGGCGATGGTGCCGAAGGGCTTTCTCCATTCTGGGACGAGACTTACGTCAACAAGGGTGCAGTTCAACCAGAGGATTTCGAGGATACGCCGCTTGGTGTCGATGTCCGCCGTAATCCACCTCGCCGTCAGGCTTTGCGAGAGTTCAAACGCTTTCACCGCAAGGTCGGCCTGTTCGTGCCGCCCGAGGTCGCACGCCTCGATCTCGACCTGCAACCAGCCTTCGCGGTCCCGTAGTTCCGTGGCCTTCCGGTGGTAGGTAGCGTTTTCGACTTCTTTGAGGAGCCGCAGGTTCAGGAGTTCATCCTGTTGGCTGCGTAGGGCCGTCAGTTGCCGGGTCAGGTCAGCAAGCCGCTCACGGACTTCCCGCTGCTCGTCGTGCGTCCTCGCCCGCAGGACGCCTACGAACCAGTCGCGAACCTCCTCGTCGGCCACCCGCAGGCGGGCGAAGAGGGCCACGATCTGCTCGTCCAACGTCGATTCGGGCAGGCGGGTGCGAGGGTGGCCGGTAGCGTTGTACTTGGTGCAACGGTAGTAGACGTACTCGCGGTCGCCGGTCTTGGTCTTCTTGATCTTCTTCTCGCCGGTGATCGGGTGCGTGCAGTGGCCGCAGCGGATCAACTCGCTGGCGTACAGCATGTCGTGGCTCAGGTAGCGGTGTCCGCCGAGCAGCGTCTGAACCCGGTCCCAGGTCGTGTAGTCGATGAGCGGTGTGTGTGTGTGTCGGGGTGCCACTGCTCCTTATACCGGACCTCGCCGATGTACTCCCGGTTGGTCAAGAAGCGGTACAGGGTGCCACGGTTGAACCGGGGTTGCGACGGCAGGTAGATGATCTACTCGCGGTCCAGCCGGTCGATCAGGCTGTCGAGCGTCTCGCGGTGGTAGGCGTACAACTCGAAGATGCGTCGGAGCTTCGCGGCCTCCACGGGGTCCACTTCGACCAAACCCCGCTTCTCGACCCTCACGTTCCGGTAGCCGAACGGGGCCGCACCCATGAACAGGCCGTTCATGACCCGCCGCTGCTGTCCTTCACGAACATCGACAGACTGTTGCTCGGTCTGGAAGGCCGCGAAGGTGGCCAGAGTCCGCCGCATCATGCGGCCCGCCGGAGTGTTCTCCGTGGGCTGCGTGATGACGATCAAGTCCAAGCCTTGCTCTTCCAAGTCTTCCAGGGCGAGGTAGTCCTTGAGGTTCCGCGCCGCCCGGTCGAGCTTGTACACGATGACGCCGTTGATCTGGGCGAGGTGCTGCTTGGCATAAGCCAGCATCTCGCGGAAGACGATCCGTTCGTCGCGGCGGGTCGCAGTCTCGGCCACCCGGAACGCCTTGACGACCTCGCCGCCACGCCGCTCGACCTCTCGCTGGATGCCGCTTTCCTGCACGTCCAGCGAGAAGCCTTCCCGCTCCTGTTCACGGGAGGAGACGCGGGCGAAGCTGATGTACTTCTTCTTGGTGATCTTGTTGGTCACGGCTTCAGCACCTCGCAGAGTCGGCCCGCCGCGAGGATGATCTGGACGGCTTCGTCGGTCGAAAGTGGTCGCCCGTAACGAGGTTCCCAGACGGTGATCGTTTGCCGGATCAGGTCGGGCGTGACCCACTCGGCCTCAATATCCACAAATTGATTGAGGGGTTGTGTGATCGTTTGCCGGATCAGGTCGGGCGTGACCCACCGAGGCACCCCGACGTTATTAACTTCTTCAAGCGACTTGTGCTGGTCTTGCCCGACCATGCGAGTCCCATCGCCCCGTGCGGGGCCGCAGGAACTTGCGAGGCCATCGTGTGTCCGTCACAAGCAGTTTCGTGGTCGGCAGCACGTCTTGTTGCCGGTCATTCGTAAAGCGAGTCTACCCTGGATGACACTTGCGATCAAGACGCATCAGCTTTCTTGGCTGCAATTTAGGTTTACAACTAGTCAAGACTTTGACGCATTCTCGACATCTCCGAAATTATCATGCCGTTCCTGCCGCATGACACCCCTGTCCGGGTCTTGACCTTCGCTTGTCCACTGTTTCCTTTTGCCTGCCGACCTCCCAGCACCATCAGAAGAACTCCCCGCTTCGCGGTGCAAACGGGGGAATAGCTTCGCTCGCGGCAGCGGATTAGCCCGAATATTTCACCTGTCCACTCCGTGAAGGGCTGGCGCATCGGCATAATGTCTGGTATGAAAAGGAGTTACTACGCATCCACACGTCCACTCCGAGAACCGCCGCGATGACAGAGTGTAACCGCAATTCGGACTTCTCGATGCCCTCAATGACGCAATTCCAGACCCATGATGTCCCAGCCGGATGATCCGCACCCAACGCACCCTGCTGGCCCAACGTGTCCCAGAAATCTCCTGCGGATACGAAGACTTCAATGACCACAATGTCCTCCCGACAGATGCATTGTCCTACGCGGCCGGAACCTGGGATCGGCCGCGACGTGTGATCGTCAAGGCCGAGCATTTGTCCGGTCCCCGTGGGGGCAAGGCTAACCCCCGATTCGTGGTCACCAACCTGGCTGGCGATGCTCGGACCCTGTATGAGGACGTGTACTGTCAGCGGGGCGAGATGGAGAATCGGATCAAGGAACAGCAGTTGGGACTTTTTGCCGACAGGACCAGTTGTCACCGATTTGTGGCGAACC
>JAIXLE010000216.1 GCA_026931725.1 Bacteroidales bacterium | reverse complement strand
GCCTACCAAAGCGGCTCCGTGCCGTATGGCCAGACCTGCGTAAGCGAAGACCGTATTTGCCAGAACGGTACGCTTTCCGGCAGCTATGGCTATGATTCCTGCACGATGGAGGACGAGCCGCTTCCGATCGTCGACGATCCAGGAACCGGGACCAATATATTCTGCTGGTTCAATGGTGATCAGGTATCCCACGGCGGCAGTGTCACGGCCTATCAAAGTGGCACTGTGCCGGATGGCCAGACTTGTGTGAGCGAAACCCGCACTTGCAACAACGGCACGCTCTCCGGCAGCTACGGCTATAATTCCTGCACCGTGGAGGACGGTTCGGATGATGATTCAGGAACGACCACCGATCCGGGAACGACCACCGGTTCATCCTGTAGCCTCGATGGCAACCCCGTGGCCAACGGCGGCAGTGTCACGGCTTACCAAAGCAACCATGTGCCGTATGGCGAGACCTGCGTCAGCGAAACCCGTACTTGCCACAACGGCACGCTTTCTGGCAGCTATGGCTATGATTCCTGCAACCCGTTACCGGCTTCGCACTGCGTCCTCTATGGCAAGTCAGTGGAGCACGGCACGCGCGTCACGGCTTACGACCTCCCCCAGGCTCGCCCAGGCCAGCCGTGCGTGAGCGAAGAACGTGTTTGCAACAACGGCACGCTTTCCGGCAACTATGTCTATGATTCCTGCACCGGGGAGGGCGGTTCGGATGGCGATTCAGGCGACGATAGTGGAACCGATTCGGGAGGTGATTCAACAGGCACAGACGGCTCGAGCACAACTGATTCGGGAACGACGAACGACTCGGGAACGACGACTGGCAATCCCCCTCCGCTTCCCGAATTTGACATTCTTGCAGTACCAGCCTCGTTTACCTTGGCTGGCCTCTGGCTCGCACGAAGCAAGAAACGCAGATCAGCCCGTAAGAATCGCAAGCAAGATTCGTAGCTGGTTACCGCAGTGCTGGTTGAGCCTATCCAAAAACTGCTCCTACACGCCTGTCGGAAAGCCCAAACGGGCTTTCATTGGGGATTTCCTCTGCTGCGTCAATCGATCCGAGCATGCGTGGCGTTAATCCCTCGCGAGGTGATCGCTTGGTATTACCGGCTGGAGCTGGTAGTCCCGGCATATATCCTGTTGTTTGTGTTGTTATTCATCAGGGACTCCTTTGCGCATCATGGGTGGCGTTGGCCGGTGAATGTGGGCTATTCGATTCCGGTTCCGGTTGCGTTTATGCTCTGGGTGAGTACGTGGGACGGCGGAAATCCTCCTCGCGGCAAGCTCCATCGTATTCTCGTGCCATTGGTCTACATCCTGATCGCCTTCGCCGCTCTCTGCGCCGGTTATCCATACTGGCAGCCCTATCGGCACTGGGCGACGGCGTCCGCGGTGCTGGCCACACTCGTTTTAGAAACGGGCGTCGTGCGACTGGTCCGTGCGGTGCTGATTGAGCCTCGTACCGCCTGCTTGGCCACTTTCCTGGGGAGCTCGCTCTACATCTATGACACCCTATTTGAAAGCGGCTGGGAGGTATTGAAGTCGGCCACCATCTCGATGATGCAGTTGGCGGCCGCGATTCTACAGATCGACTTGACCGTTGTGCCGAGACCTCCGGACATGGTGATTGGCATGCGTGGCTTTGAAGTCCTGTTGGCCCCTCCGTGCAGCGGGATGGATGGCATCACACTGTTTTGCTGCCTGTTGTCCATTTTCATCCTGCTGGAATGGAAATCGGTTCGCCGCATCAGCCTGTTGCTGGTGTTTTTGGCCGGGATTCTCATCGTGTTCCTGTGCAACGCGATGAGAATCCTGCTGTTGGTTGCCATTGGCAGCATCGGGGCCAGTTCTCCGGTTGGTACACCCGCTCATGCGTTGTTGGACGTGATGTTTGCGATGTTTCACGACAATGTGGGATGGCTGCTCTACACCATCGTGTTTTGCGTCTATGCCGGTTGGATTTACAGGGGCCTCGCCCGCGAGAGCAAATAACCCGTTCGACTCGTTGCTCAGGAGCCACACCCGTGGGAACGCTCCTGTTCGGTAGCGAACGGGGCGTCGGAACTCCCACCAAACCGGCAGATCCTGTTCTGGGACGAGGTGACTGATCCGGTCGATGAGTTCAAGGGACTGTCGCCGTGTCATTTGTTATCGCAGTGAGCACGTCCTACCGACAACCCGCACTTCGACCAATGCGGGTAGCAGTATATGACGCAGATGATGCAACAATGCTTTGCATCAACTTCGATCCACGATCAGAATAGCGTCCAGAATGAGTACACCTTAACCTGACGTCAGAAGGTGTATTGGATGTCGACGACAGCCAATGTCCGTTTTCCATTTCCTGACAGGTTGCTCATTAAGGTCATAGAGATCGCTTGACAGGCCATGCTTCTTTTTGTTGACAATCACCAGCATCTGTGGCACGGTCAAAAGAGCTTGTCACACTTCCAACGCAGGGATGCCGCTATGAATCCTGTCATCCATTCCAAAATCGGCCAGGGTCGTCGGGTGGCCATTCCCGCCGAGTTGTGCCAGCAGTTCGGCATGGAACCGGGAACGCCCGTGGTTCTTGAAGCCATCGAAACGGGCATCGTGGTGCGTCCGCTGGCGACGGTGATCCACGAAGTGCAAGATTTCTTTCGGGCCGCGATCCCGCAGGATGTCGTGCTGTCGGATGTCGTGATCCGCGACCGCGTTGCGGAAGCCGTGCAGGAGGATCGTGACTAGCGTCGTTCTGGATGCCTCGGCTTTACTGGCTTTTCTGCACCAGGAACCGGGCGGCGAGAAGGTGGTGCCGATGCTTTCCCGCTGCATCATGTCGGCCGTGAATCTGGCCGAAACCTACAGCCAGCTTGGCCGATACGGGGCTGCCCTGCCTGCCGCCGCCAATCAGGTCCAGCGGCTCCAGATCCCGATCATGGCCTTCGACAACCAACAAGCCATGCTGACCGCCTCGATCCATAATATCACCCGAGGACAGGGATTGTCCTTGGGTGATTGTGCGTGTCTGGCACTCGGAATGTCCCAGAAAGCGATGGTCGTCACCGCCGATCGAAAATGGGCGATGTTGCGTCTGGATGTTGAAATCGTCCAGATTCGTTGATCAGGCCGTGGTCACGAGGGGACAGCGGCTCGGCTACATCCGGGTTGGGTTACAACGACACCGAGTTGCATGGATATGGAAGATCAACACTTTATTAAGTCACTTCCGTTATAGACTCAGTTTGGAAATAACTACAGTGGATTCGGCTGCATATGGAGCCGCAACAAGAACTGACTGCCGACTCCTGGCCACCGAATGAACGTGTGGTATCGATCGATGTCGTTCGGATGTTCGGCATCCTGTGTGTTGTTGGCGGCCATGTCTGGGTCGAGTCACCGCTCGGTGGCTACGTTGCCATATTCTTCGTTATTGCTGGATATTTATGGTCAAATAAACGTTCACTTCGATCCGAAGCAGCACACCGGGCAAAAAAGCTGTTGCTACCCTACCTGGGGTGGATGGTCTTTGTTTCCATTCTTGTTTCCTACGATTACTTTCAGTCTGGAGCATCGACTTCTGGCTATCTCAGGCATTTTGCGGCGATACTCGCCGGCGGCCGGTATCTCACCTCCCCCTATACCGCTTACTGGTTTATGACAGCCATCTTTGTCGCCTGTGTCGTCTATCGTTTTGCGTCAAGCCTCGATCGCCGCCTCTACCGCGCGATGATAGCCTTGAGCGCCCTTTCGACCATCGTTGGCCCACAGTTGAGTAAGTTACCGTTAGCGATTGGTGTTGGCTTTTCGTGCGTCACATTCATCGCGGCCGGAGAATTCTTCAGGAAGATCGAAAGGTGTATAACACACCCCCGTATGTTTGCGGTTTCCGCAGGATTCTTGTCGATCTTTCTAATTTGCAATGGATGCGCCCACAAGATGTTCCTTAAACAAGGGCACTTTGGCACGCCAATCCTCAGTATGGCCGTCGTGATATTGATTTCCTATTCGGCTCTTGTGATTTCAAAGTCCGTGGCCGTGGTCATTCCTCGCCCGATAGCCTATATGGTGACTGCGTTTGTGCAGATGGCAACGCCAATTATTCTCCTGCACGCTGTGCCTATTTGGCTCTTTGGGAACACTGAAATGCACAGGTTGTTGCTTTTTGTCATCTGTCTGGCATTCAGCATGGGTATCGGTCTTCTACTCCATAATCTGCCGAAGAATGGCCTTGCTCGCAAAATCCTCATGCCAGCCAAGTAACCAGGCCACCAGCAAGGGAGTTCTGAGGACGATGCTTGCCTCAAAATCATATCCGGCCCTGTACAAGTGAGATTCTCCGGCGACCAACGGGAGCCTTGCCGGTGCTGATTTCCCTGTATAGATGAAATCCTCCTTACGCGAAACGCGAACAGCATTTTTGACGGAAGGGAGGGCAAAAGCCCATTGATGCGAAGGGGGAGCAGGGTCAAGGACGGCTGGTGCGGAGGGGCACTCGGTCTGCACAAGCGAGGCTTGGTGAGCGCGGAAGATCGGGGAGGAGCCGCGCTGGACGCCGGCGGGCATCCTTGACGCTGCGGGGGTACTCCCCGTCTTCCTTCAGGGGCGCGTTCTTGCCCGTGGAGCGAGTTCCAGGGCCTTGTTGAGGGCCTGCATGATCTCACTGTCATCTGCGATCAGTTGCCCTGACTCATTCGAGATACCGAGCGTTTCCAGCATCAGTTCAAACCGTTCCAGTTTGGACGGTTGATTTGGCAAGACTATGTATTCCAGGACGCTCCGTCCCGTTGAATCCAATTGTCCATCCAAGGCAGGGTTGGGCAACAGTTCGTCCTTGTACTCTGCTACAAAATCCGTGGGTTCCAAGCCGTATCGGGATGCTAACTCATTGACTTTCGTCAGGATTCCAATTTCCACGTTGGTATGTATCGCCATCCATTCCATCCATCATCGTTGAACTGGCAGTCTACACCGAGGATGGTTAACAGCAGGTTAACGCCCTCTACCGCCAACGACGATCGCCTTCGGATCGGCTGATTGCCTATTCGTCCGGGCCAGATTCCGGTGTATTCGGCTCTGCGAGGAGGCCGGCAATTTCTTGAGCGACCGATTCCCAGACATCGGACGAGAGCGACATGCGCATTCTGGACTTCAGAGCGAGTTCGCCCGCATCTGAACGGAACTCTTTACTGTACCCGATGGTGAGCTTGGTCGGCGTATCCAGGAAATGCGTGAGTATCACTTCCGACATTTCGCGGAGCGCCTCGGCAGCCGGGAGATGCAGTTGCAGGCTCCCGCCCCAGGGAACCGACGTTTCCGTCCGGCTGACGCCTGCTGCGAGCGTCGGTCTCGTTTTGAGCAGGTTTTCAAGTTGTTCCCCCAGGTCCGTGGATGACGGCTGATTTCCCTCGGCCGGTTCGAGCAAAAGCGTGATCGTGCATGGCAGGGCCGGCAAGAGATAATCCGGGGTCGTCAATTCAATCGCTGTCCTGATTTCCGCCGCGTCGGATGATTTTGCTGACGCGGCTTGTGGTGGCGTGGTCGTCTCCTCAATCCTGGTCAGCACCACGTTTCCATCCTGGAACGTCGTGGAGATTCCCGCCTGACTCAGCCTCTGTTTCAGCAGGAAGTATCCCACAAACGGCAGCAGCGGGATAAACAGCGGATTGGCCGCTCCAATGGTCATCAACCCGGAAAGTAACGTGAAAATCAGTTGTCGGGGAACGGCGACCTGTGTGATCTTCGCTTGGTCAAGCTTTCCGGCCGCGAAAGCACGGACGAGACGTGCGGCATCAGTGTCCGACATAGACAGATCAAGCTTGACGCTCCCTTCGCGGATGTCGTTGATCGTGATGTTACTCTGAAGGGTTGCCAGCATTTTGAACGCTTCCATCCAGGGCTTGAGCACTTCTTCCTGTTTGAACACTTTCAACGGGATATCAATCGAAATCCGAACGGAAGCATCCTCTCGTCCGGCGACAGCGAGCGGATCGTCTTCATAGCCGACCAGCAACGCGGCCGCAGGAACCCGCAAGGCTTCGGCAATACAGCCCAGGGTGTCGGCGCGAAAGGGCTTTCCCGACAGGATGTTGCTGATCGTCCTGGGATTGACCCCGGCCTTCTTGGCCAACCGCTCTTTGCTCCAGCCTTTTGCCGCCAGGAGGCGGAGGATGGCGTCAGGTCGCACTTCTGGCATGATCCGATTCTCCTTGCAACCTGCTGATTCCACTCTGTTTCCAGAATCATTCCGCCTTGCGCCCTCCGTAATGGAGGGCAACTTCCGCCGGTCGCCCTTACGATTTGGGTGTGAAACAAGTCGGGGTGGGCAGGCCAAAACACGGCCGCTTCCGGCTTGCGAGAGCAGCAGCGCCGTTCCCCATTGTCGGGAAGGAACGCCTCGATGACAAGCTTTCCGAGCAGGCATCGTTTTCGTCCGCAGATCGAGTGGCTGGGGACAATCCGGCCATCACTGGCTGCGGCGATCGCCAGGCAGGATCGCATTGGTATCGACATGTTCCAGCCGAATGATGGAAAGAACCAAGACACCGACCGCGAGTATACAAACACCGTCAAGGACAAAGCTCACCGCGCCACCCAAATCGACGAGGTCATCCGCTCCGAAAGCGGCAAAAACACCTGCCAGGAGGCTGATTGGAGAGTGGTTTCAGGCCAAAAGCAACTTTGCGATCAGGCTTTCACCCGGAGAATTCGTTCGAGTCGACAAGCCTGTCAACGGCCCCGGCCAAGAAGTCCCCAAGCAACCATTTGAAATAGTAAGTGAGGATGCCATGCACATCAGCCATCTGAATGACGCCCCGAGCGCCAACGATTACCTCAAAGCCCTCGAATATGAGGAATCGTCCCGCGAGTTTAAGCCGGTGTCTGCCGGCAAACTGCTGCTGGCGGAGGGCGGATTGCTCCAGGTGGAGGGCGAGCTATTGGAAATCGCGGCTGAAGCGATGATCGACCTGGCGAAACTGGCCCAGATTCCGAGTGATTACTTCAAGGATATCGACCCCGTCCTACGGTCCATCAGTTTCAATCACCGCCTGTTCCAGTTCCACGGCGAGGACGAGACGCTCGAAGTTACCGTTTCAAACGATAACGCGATCCTTCGCGTGCAGCGTCCGCAGTTCGGCCAGTTTCCGGCGTCCCAGGCCGTCCAAGCCCTGCTGGAGAGCGTGCCGGAACATACGGTTTCAAATGATATCCGGGTCGTCGAGTACGGACGCGGCGACCGACGGCTCGACTTGGCCCTGATCTCACCTGCTTTGGAGGCCGAACCCCACCGGGGCGACATCGTGTGCGGCGGCGTGCATCTGACCATCGAAGAAAACGGTGCCGTGCAGGTCGGGCCGGAAAGCTTTCGGCTGGTCTGCCGCAATGGAGCGATGGCCCGCGTCTGTCCTGGCGGCAAGCACCGGCTCCGTCGCGGCCAGGGCCAGAACAGCGACCGGAAGTTCATGACGACACTCCGGGAGTTCGGGCGAACCGCCTGGCGCGACTGGGACCATGTGAAGCAAGGTCTTGAGTCGCTGGCCCGGCAGAAGCTGGAACATGGCGACATCGGTCCCATCATGCAGGGCTTGCGGCGAAGCCCGTTCTTTATCTCGGCGGGAGCCGCCCGCCGCGTTGAGGAACAGCTTCGCGGTCTGGGCAGTGACCTCACGTTCTACGACCTGCACAACGCGATCACCTATGTCGGCAGCCATGACCACAACGTGCTGCCGCAATACCGTCACCGCCTGCGATTGGGTGCAGGCCAGCTCGCCCGAGGCCGGGCCGGTGTGTGCCAGGAATGCCGTCGTCTGATGATCGGCGCGGCGCACAGCCTCAACTGACGCTTCCCTCTGATTCGTTCCCCATTTTGAAAACGCCGCTGGCGTCTGCGTGGAAGGTACGCGCAGGCAACGGCCAGAAAGGAGAAATCCGCCATGTCGTCTGCATTGAAACTCTTCTTCGTGCTGGTTGCCCAGTGCATTTACCCGTCGCAGCCTCGCACGAAGCGTGACAAAGACCGCAATCTGAGTCTCGGGCTGAACATGAAGGAACACGGGCAAAAGGTTCCCGTCCTCGGCTATTGGAAAGGCGACCAGTTCGTTCTCTGCGACGGCGGCAGCCGGTTGGACGGTGCCCAGCAAGTGGGCATGACGGAACTGCTCGCCGTTGACCTTGGCAAGGAACCGTCGGCTAAAGAGTTGCTGCTGGTGCAGGCCAACATCGACCAGCATCGCCAGAACCTGTCTGCGCTGGATCGTGCCCGTCTCTGGTCCCGCATGTGTCAGGAGTTTGGTTGCACTGCCAAGAAACTCGCCGAGATGCTGCATGTCAGCGAAGCGGTCATCAGCCGTGCCCTCGCGTTGCTCCAACTGCCTGACGACATCCAGCAGCAGATCCATGACGGAACGCTCGACGAACGCCGGGGTTACCTGCTGACTCAGGAGTCCGATCCGGTTCGCCAAAGGGAACTAGCTGTTGAGGCCACGGCGCTGTCCCGCGACGAGCTGGCCAAGCGCGTCCGCAAACCGAAGCAGGTCGACACGCCTCAAGCGCGAATGAAGCGGATCGTGTGCCCTCTGCCGTCGGGCATCTCGATCACCGTCTCCGGGGCTGACCTCTCACTGGATGACTTCATCGAAGCCCTGTCGGAAGCCCAGAAAGAAGCCCGCAAGGCCCGTGAGCAATCCCTTGATGCCAAGACCTTCGCCGCCGTCGCCCGCGATAAGGCGAAGCAAGGAGGTGGGCGATGAAGCGCAAACTCTCCCTCAACGAACTGATCCAGACACTGACCGGTCTGGCCAGTGTGATGCTTCTTGGCGTCATTGCGGAACGCAGCGAACCGGGCGGGGATCTGCACTGGTTACTCCTTGCGGTGTATGTGGTGGTGCTGATCGTCCATATGGCCAGCACATGCTTCGAGGAGTCTTCCGCTCGTCCCAAGCCACCCCAAGAGATGGACAACCAAGACAGGAAGGAGAGCAACCGATGAACCCCGAATTCTCACTGCGACGCATGATCCAGACCGGTGCCGGACTGGGTGCTTTATCCACGGCCGCATTCCTCGCTGAACGAGGCAATCCGAACGACCAGTTCGGCGTCCTGGTTGGCGGTCTCGGTGGCCTGGGACTCATGGCCCATGCGACTTTGGGCAACGTCAAGCAGCGGATGGTCCCCAGTAAACCACCTGCCAATCCTCTCGACCGCGTGCTGCTGCATTGGGATGCAGAGAACCCCTTTACGCTGCGTCACCTGCTGGATGGCGGTGTCTCGATCTTCGGGCGTACCGGCAGCGGCAAAACATCGTCGAGCGGCAAGGCGATTGGGCGGGCCATTCTCCGCGTGCCGGGCAGCGGCGGCCTCATCTGTGCCGCCAAGCCCGGCGACATCTCCATGTGGCGGCTCATGTTCCGCGAAGCAGGACGTGAGGACGACCTGTTGGTCTTTTCGCCGGAACATCCGCTTCGTTTCAACCTGCTCGACTATGAGTGTCGGAGCGGTGGTGGCATCACACGGAACCTCGCCAAATGCCTCATGGTGACCGGTGAGAACCTGCGTTCCGGCGAGCAGGACAACAGCGGCGATTCCGCGTTCTGGAGAAGGGAAAGCGAACGCATGCTGTTCTGCTGCATTGAGATCGTCAAGCTCGCCACCGGCGGAGTGAGCGCGCCGGACCTCCATCGCTTCCTGAGCGGGGCGGCAGCGAGTCCGCAGGACATTGGTTCGGAAGCCTTCCTCGCGGGTTTCCACAATCAGTGCCTGAAGGCGGCCTGGCACAAACCCAAATCGCCGATGGAGAAGCACGATTTCGAGCTGGCCAAGGACTATTTTCTCAGCGAGCTGCCGAATATGGCGGATCGGACAAAGACGTCCATCATGGTGCATGTGTTTGGCATCCTGCACACCATGAACCAGGGGCTTGTCCGCGAACTGCTGAGTACCACGACAAACGTCTCACCCGATGACATGTTCCGGGGACGTTTCTTATTCCTCGACATGCCGATTTCGGAATACGCAGAGACGGGTGCCTTCGTCAACGGCGCGATCAAATACGCCACACAAAAGGCCATTCTTCGCCGGGAGGCCAGCGACGCGACGCCGCCGGTCGTGCTGTGGCTTGATGAAGCGCACACCCTGGCCACAAGTCAAGACGCCCATTTCCTGGCTCAGTGCCGCAGTCACCACGGCTGCATGGTGTATCTGTCGCAGTCGCTCCCCGGCTACATCAACGCGATTGGCGGCGAACATGCGAAGGCTGCGGTTGATGCTTTGCAGTCATCGGTCACCACCAAAATCTTCCATGCCCTTGGTGATTTGGAAACCGCCCAATGGGCGAGCGGTCTTGTTGGGAAGGAACTCCGCACCTTCATCGGCGGGTCGATGGCCCATCCCGAAGGCGGAGTCTACGAGGAACTGACCGGGCAGGCCAAGTACACGAGCAATTTCTCGCAACACATGGACAACACGCTGGAAGTCAACGCCTTCCTCCACAACCTCAGAACGGGAGGCCAGGCCAACGATTTCATGTGCGATGCCATCGTCCTGAGAACGGGCGAGCCGTTCGCATCAGGTGAGAACTTTCTGCGCACAAGCTTCAGCCAAAAGGGCTGAAGGTGATTCTCGGTGTCTGTTTTCTTCAACCCCGAAGGGAGATTGCCATGTTTCCGCACTCACCACCTCCAGATCCACCGCCGGGTGACCGGCTGACGATGGAAGCCGGTTTCAACTGGCTAAACCTCGCGGTCAATGCCCATGCCAGCACGCTCACGCCCTTGTCTCGCACCGATTTCGGTTCGGAAGGGCTGGGGATGCCGGGCTTCATTGGCATGTTCATGATTCTGGGCTGGGGCAGCTACTTCCACTGCTATCCCATGTTCATTTACTTCGTGATCTGGATGGGCGTCCTGCTCTGCCAGCGCGTCAAGACATTCATCAACTGGCGACGCGGCACGATCATCGTCCACTCGCGCTACAACGGCTATCCGTGGATCGTCCGCCGGTTCTTTCCGCGTCTCTCCGAACCGAACGCCAAGGCGGTCGAAGCCTTTGCCTTCTTCGGCATCGGTGGGGTGATCGCGCAGTTCATCCCGCCGCTTGGCTGGTACTTCATGCTCGGCCTGCCATCCATCCTCGTCAGCGAGGCGATCATCGTCGAGACGACGAGACGACGCTTACAGGCGATGCGCGATGCCGAGGCCGAGCAACGCTATCTCGCGGAGATGTATAAGCGCGGCAGGTTCTAATCCCAACTTCTAAACCCATGCGGTCGCAGCGCGTCCAGAAAAGGAGAGTTGCCATGTCAGAGCAAACCGAAGGCTGGAGCGGGCAACTTGCCCGCTATGGCAAGGCCGTCATCGACAAAGCGTTGCTGCCTGCCGCCGAGAAGCTCATTCCACAAGGCGCATCGGAATTGAGTCAAGCCTTGTTCTCGGGCAGCGCCTACATGCCTTACGGCCCGACGAACCGCCCCGTGTCGATGGAATCGTCCGGCCTGTATGGCGAGGCAGCCGAGCCACCGGCGAGCTACGAAGCCGAGCTTCAAAAGTATGTGACGCTCGACCCGGACAAAGCCCAGCAACTGAGCCTGGAAGCGCCGAGCCTTGATGGCCCGGCCAGCGAACAAGCAGTCAGTTATGAGTCCGAACTTCAGCGGTACGTTTCGCGTGCCCAGGAAACCCAACAAGAAAGGGGTATCGAGCGATGATTGAGATTCTGCTCTTCAAACTCATTATGTGCTTTGTGGTTGTCTTCGGCATTCCAATGGTCATTGTGGCTGCTTGCTTGGCGAAGCATCGCCAGAAGGTTCTTGAAGACAGCAAACAGCGCCAAGAGGAAAACCGCAGCACATCTGCATCGGGGCCGTCATCCGCCACGCCCGGCGTCGTGCTGTCCCAAGACGGTGGCCGCGTCATCGCAATGGAAGCGCCGGACGTGCAGCCCGTCACGCAGGTTGCAGCGACTCCACATAAGCAGGGCCTTCACCCGCTTGCGAGCTTTGCGCTGAAAGTGTTGGGCAGGTTGGCCGTCGGCGTGGTGATGGGACAGATCAATCATCCGCATCACAAAAAGTAGTTGGCTAATTCAGGTTTCGTGCTCTCTCTCGACAGAAAGGACAAGGTTCGTCATGCAAACTCCAGTCAAGTTTTTCTGCCAGAACTGCGGTTGCCCCATCGTCGCCGATGGGGCGGCCGCCGGGGAGTCTTTCCAGTGCTTCAAATGCCCTGAGATGGTCACGATCCCGCTGCCCAGGGCCACGGTCTCCACCGCATTGGCCCGCATCGACGACGGCTTGCCGCTCGCGGAGTACCCGGCCAATACCAACGGCGTGATCGTGGCTTCCGGCCAGGAGGCTCTATCGCTGTCCAGAGGCGCGACGCCTGTGGAACTCAAACTGCCGGGACAACTCGGCGGCCTGAAAGCCAACGTCGATCAGAAGACCAGCAACGCGATGGCCACGACGTTTCTTGGGGGCCTCCTCGTAGTCGTCGGCGCGATGTTGTTTGCCATGTTCGGCGGCAAGCACAGGGCGTAGTTGCGATGTATCAATCGTCAGGACATGGGCGGGCAGCAATGCCCGCCCATGTTTCTCAGAAAGATGCGGCCATGACGCTCGAAGACCGACTCACACGCATTGAAGCCATGCTCACCGTGCTGGTTCACGGCCAGCAGACGAGGGAATGGTACTCGGTGGAGGAGTTCGCCAGCCTCGTCGGCCGTTCCGAATTCTCGATCCGCCGATGGTGCCGCCTCGGACGCATCGCGGCCCGCAAGAAAGCCAGCGGGCGAGGGGCACATACGTCGTGGGTCATCTCGCACGAAGAGCTTGAACGCTATCGGCGAGATGGGCTTTTGCCCGCCAAGCAACACTGAGCCTGACGACCTTCCTTTGTTCAACCGAAACTGACTTCCTTTCACGAAAGTTGTGGTCCCCCATGTCCCCCAGCAATCGACAACCCGATTGCCAGAACCGAGAGGATGCAAGTTGCATCGTCCCGGCGGGGACACCGGCATGGATCACGCCGGAACTGGTCGAGGCGACCATCCGGACCTGGCAGCCGTACTATAAGACGCCACTGACGATTGATGACGCCATTGAGATCATTCGCAGTGCGGGGCTCCTGTTTGACGCACTCTCCACCCGCCGATCCACTTGAAGATTGAAGGTCGTTGTTCGAGAAAAAGATCGCATCAGGGTTTGGCGGGTTCGATCACGCCACCATCCCAGGTAATGCGACATTGCGGAAGCGACTGCTTCAAATTTTCGATACTGTTGGCTGTAACATTTGTTTTCAATAGGTCCAGGTTTTTCAGGTTCTTCCAGCCTTTGAAGAGTTTCCAGCTCTCATCTGTGATCGCAATTTCGGAGAGAATCAGGTCTTCGAGGTTCGGGCAATCCTGAAAATAGGCCAGACTGGCATCCGTGATCTTTGTTTTCCCTAGAGATAAATACTTCAGCTTGCGGCATCGCTGAAAATGAGCCAACCCTTTGTCGCCGATTTCTGTGTAACGAAGATTGAGAAATTCCAGGTCGTCAATGTTCTTGAAATGCGGAAGCCAGTCGTCTGTCACGGCGGTTCCGCCGAGATTGATGTGCCGAAACTTGCGGTCGGCCAAAGGAAGAAGGTCTTTCAAGTGCAGTGGAATCCGCCACAGGCCGATTTTTTCCAGATCCTTGCATTCCATGAAGTTCGCTAGTGCCGACCCAGTCACTCGACTTTGATCGCAATTCAGGATTCGCAGGTTTCGACAGTGTCGGAAATGTGCCAAACCTCGGTCAGTTATAGATGTACCGCTGATATCAAGAGCAATCACTCCCTTGCAATCGGCGAAAACAGCCAACCCATCATCAGTTACTTTGTTGCAGGATCGGAGGAGCACCGACGAGACGACGAAGGGACCGGCTGGAAGCTGCGATTCCGAGCGAAGATGTTCACTTTGCCCGTTAATATTGACGAGTCCGCCCGCCGAAAACACATACTCTGCCGCCTTGCGATCTGGTGAACGCAGTCCCCATGTCGGATTCCCGTGAATCTCACCGTGATGCTCGTTTCCGGAGTGATCGACCAATCGGTTCCCGGTTCCCTCCTGGAACAGGAAAAGGGCAATCGTATCGGCATCCTTGCCGAACCGATCCGGCGGTGTAAATGGCGATGTGTACTTCATTGATCGCGAGACTCGAACCCCTCGAATTTCCCCTCGAAACAGATTGGTTCCGCCCAGTGTGCCGCCGAGCTTGAAAAACTCTGGAAACGGTTCGGGAAAGTCCTGTTCCACGGGCGACACCGAAGGCGGTTCCTGGCCATTGATATAGAGCCTGGGATCGTTGCCGAAGACGGCGGCAACGTGGAGCCACTGATTGGCTGGCATATGCGCCACATTGTACTGTGACTTCCCTTTCACTCTGCAATCGATAGCGGATAATTGATGGCCGCCCCAGCATTGGATCTTGCGCTGGCCCGATGCGGACGATAGATAAAGTGGAAACGAGCTGACGGATCTCTGGTTGGCAGACGCTCGCAGAAACAACTCGATAGTCAACGGACCTTCCCCCAATCCCTTGAGCGTCGGCACATCTACGTAGTCGTCTTCACCATCAAAGAACAAGGCAAAGTTCTGGTCCTGACTGGAAACGGGAAGTACCTGTGATGAAATAGACGGTTGGGCCGTGTCAGTCTGTGGCTCGGAAGACGATAACTTGTCTGGCGTCTTGCTGATCGCGAAAGACCTGAGATTGGTGACACCCGCAAGTTCAAGAAGAATGACACCTGGCAGAGCAAATGCGAACACCACCAGAAGAATTGCCAGCGTCCTTCGATTGAAAAACCAGCGACTCATTCGGGACGAGGCATTCTCCATCGTCAATGGATCAATCACCACCGTTTCCGAGTCTGCTGAGACTCGGTTGCTGAAACGAATGGACAATACCGATTGACTCGCGAGAGATTCTTCGACTGCTTTCGCGGATGCCAGTCGTTGCTCCGGTTTCTTTGCATGCAATTCGGCGATAACTGCGACCAGCCAGTCTGGAATCTCGGGGATAATCTCCCGAATGGGACGCGGCTGTTCCTCCACGACTCGATTCAGCACGCCGATCGTCGTCGCTGCGCGAAAAGGAGGCCGACCGCTGCACATCACGTACAATACGCTCCCCAGGCTGAACAGATCGGAGCGATGATCCACCGCCAATCCCTGCGCCTGTTCGGGTGACATGTAGAGTGGTGTGCCGGAAATGTACCCGCTCTGGGTCATACTGGCATCATCAGCCGAACGGACCAACCCGAAGTCCGTGATCTTCGGTCGTCCCGTCCCATTTTCCAACAGGATGTTCGCTGGTTTGATATCCCGGTGAATGAGCCTCTGCGCATGGGCAGCTTCCAGACCACGGGCGACTTGACGCCCAATCGACACCACATCCTGAATATCCAGCGGCCCCATCTCGTTGATCTTGTCCTGCAACGTCTGACCGTCGATGAACTCCATCACGAGAAACGGCAGAGGCTTTTCTTCGACTGCATAAATGCTGACGACGTTTTCGTGGCGGATCGCCGCCGTGGCACGAGCTTCACGGAGAAACCGCTTCCGGGCAGGGGATGTCGCGGCTAGTTCAGGCGTCATCGTCTTGATGGCCACCACGCGATACAGTTTTTCGTCAAACGCCTTCAACACGATCCCGCAGCCGCCACGGCCCACAACTTCCAGCACTTCATAATGCAGGAGCCGGCCCAGCGAGTCCGGTCTGGAGGAGGGTTGCAGAAACGACAGGTCGATCTCGTCCTGCAACTTCTGATCTTGTCCCACTCTTGGCCCCTGGGCTTGGGTTCCTGCGAACTGCTGCATCACAGGAACGTCGAGAAACTCTCCGGATCGCTCATGAGCGGCCAAAAGGGCTTGTACTTTTTGGTGCAACCCTTCGTCGTTGCCACAGGCTTCCGTGAGATAAGCTGCCCGTTGTTGCAGGTCTTCAATCTCGAGAGCAGCAAGGAAAATCTCTTGAACTGGCATGGTGGAGTTCATCCCATACTAAGGCATCATCGCAATTGCGGTTTATTTCATGACCTGGCGCACGCCGCGCAGCGGACGGCCTCCCAGCAACTTGCCGTCAAAATGTTCCTCATCCGTGAGCGTCAGTTCCCAGGTCATGCCTCCGCTGAAGGTGATTCTGTAGGCTCCATCAGCCCCCTTGGTCCATTTTCCTGATGAGGCAATTGGAATATTCGACCGTGGATTGCCACGCCGTAAATTGGCTCTCGATTGCTGAGTTAACTTCAAAGCGACAGTTCCCGTGCTGCGGAAATCGACGTTCATGTTTACGGCTCCGTCCTTGGTCGGCATCTGCACCAGCCAACCTCCCACAAGTGGATCTTTCTGATCGGCCTTTGCCTGCGGTTTCTCTGCCTGAGCTAACGACACTCCCGAATTCACCAGGAGGAGCAAGAAAGCGCACCGGCACGCTATCGCGCTGACCAGCGAACGGAATCCTCGTTCACGCCGGGCCACGCCGTAGGTTTCGGGAGCGGAAGAGGTCAGGGCTCGGTTGAAAATCGACGGCACGGCGGTCTCCGTACTGAAGTTGGCGAAGGATCGGAGGGACGAACGTTGCCCCTCCCAGGATCAATGCGCCGTTTTCAAACGGGGCTTGCCAAAGATTTTCAGGAAATTTCTCCGAGGTGAATGCAACATCATTTATGGTGGAAAGTCACTGGATCGGAAAATTTCCATGCGTCTGTTATCGCCGGGTGAGAGTGCGGCGAGGTCGTGGCCGCAAAACTTCTCGGACCGCATATGCTATCGCAATGAAGTACAGCGGAATGAGGTACGGTGACAGGAAACCCCTGAGACGGGCATCTCGGTCGTCGCCGAAAATCGGAACGACCCCCGCCGACACGGCGATCAGAGCCACGCCGACGACGATGACGAACGCATAGGTGGCGGTCATTCCTCTCAACCGGGTACCACAACTCAGGCAGCGATAGCCGGGGTGCGGCGTGATGCCGTTCGCCGGTAACTCGGCGATCTGGACCATATGGCACCGAGGGCAACTCAGCCCCGGCTCGACCGTATCGGCCGGCGACTCTTTCTCGACCATCAAGCTCTCCCTAGCCGAGTGTCACACCCCAGGCAATTGGCTTGGGTTCCATGAATCACAGCTCGAACCGATTTTATCCTGTCGCCACTTGCCACTTACGGAAGGAGTCGTTCGTAGCTCTTCTGCTTCGCGGACAACTTTGATTCTGCCCGCCGCAAATTATCTTTCGCTTCTCCGAAAAGCCGCTTGGCCGCTGCCAGGGCTACTCCGGCGGTAAACGACGGTTTATCGCTATATACCTGTTCCCAAGCGATGACCGCAGCCTCTGCCACAGCAAGCTGGTTCCTTCTAACACTGACATTCGTTTCTGCCTCACCAATATCCTGGCGGGCAATCCTTTCGGCTTTATCGGCCTTCCCAAGCACCTTGCAGTGAACGGCAAGGTCGTGAAGAGTGAGGCCGAAGTAAAAATCGCCGTCGTCGTCCAGCGGCTGGCTCCTCACCGACCAGTTTTTTGTTGTCCCATCGGCGGTCGCCATCGAGTATGTGACTTTCTTCGCAACGATTCTTTTGCCGCCATCCATGAAACGACCTTTCCACCCCGGTTCCAGTGTCCACTTGCCTGCCACGGGTCGCGTTTGACCGCGGGCATCCACATACTGCAAGTCCTTGACGACCACTTCGACACCGGTGGCGTTCTCGACGTAGACTGGCCCGGCTGGATAATCTTGAGCCGATGCGAATGGATCGGTCGCGAATAACATCGCGATGATTAGGCAGAGACGTCTCGACTGCACGGCGGCTTCCTCTGGAGTTGACGAGAGGATCTTGGGGACCAGCGTTGGCCCTCTCCTAAAGTCAATGCGCCGTTTCGGGACCGACCTAGCCAAAGTTTTTCAAGAAATATCGCCACCACCCGCGCTCCCTTCGATTTCGTCGCGTAACCAAGCTCGTGCAAAGGCCCAGAGACGGCCCGCCGTCCGAGGTGAAATCCCCTGTATCTGGGCCGCTTCCGGGAGTGTCAGTCCGGCGAAATAGAGGAGCTGGACCAGCTCCGCCGCTCTTGCATCCAGATCGGCCAATTTTTGCAGGGCTTCATCCAAAGCGAGCAAGTCCTCCTGGGGTTCCGGCAAGAGAGCGGAATCCTGATCCAGATCGCGGCGAACCAGTCCGCCTCCGTGCCGGAGTCGCCCCTTCCGCCGGGCGTTTTCAATCAGGATGCGACGGATGGCCACCGCTGCGGCAGCGAAGAAATGCCCCCGGCTGTGCCACTGCTCGGGATTCGCACCGCCCAAGAGCCGCAGGTAGGCTTCGTGAACCAGGGCTGTGGGTTGGAGTGTCTGCCCGGGCTGTTCCCGAGCCAAGTGAATGGCCGCCAACTTCCTCAATTCTTCATAAACCAACGGCAGCAACTGATCGGCAGCGAGCGGATCACCAGCTTGAATCGCCCCCATGATCTGGGTGAATTCGCTCATGGACTGCCCAACCTTTCCGTTTGCTCCCAGGTCGCTGTCTCTCTCTCCCGGATTTTAGAGACCGCTGATCATGGCTTCTTTGGGAATCGCTTGCATTGGCGTTCCCCCAAAGTCTCCCAGATCGGCTGCCACACGGTTATAATTGGGAGTCCGTCATCGGTTCTTCATTCCCGGTTTTCTCGGATCGGAGCCATCTTATGAAACAGTTCGCCGCTTTGGCCCGCGTCAGCAGCCGGGAACAGGAACGCGAAGGTTTTAGTCTCGAAGTGCAGGAGGAAGCCCTCCACCGGTATGCGACCCAGGCAGGTGGGGAGATCGTCAAGTTCTTCAAGATTGCCGAGACGGCCAGCAAGGGCGAGCAACGCAAGACGTTCCGCGAACTGATCGCCTACGCGAAGAAGAACGCCTTCGCCCTCGACGGCCTGCTGTTCTATAAGGTGGACCGGGCGTCCCGGAATCTGTTTGATTACGTCGAACTGGAACGGCTCGAATCGGAATACAACCTGCCGTTCATCTCCATCTCACAGCCAACCGAGAACACGCCCGCCGGACGGATGATGCGGCGAACGCTCGCCAACATGGCGAGTTTCTACACCGAGCAGATGTCGGTCGATGTCCGCGAAGGGATCGCCCGCCGCGTGCGTGAAGGCTGGTTCTGCGGACCGGCTCCCTACGGCTATCGCAACGTCCGCAAGGACGGTCGCGGGGTCATCGAAACCGATCCCGTGGAATCGAACAACGTCAAGCGGATGTTCCACCTTTACGCCTACGAGAACCTGACGCTCGATGGCGTGGTCGAGAAGATTAACTCCGAAGGACGGGTGTATCGCCCGTCGCAGCCACGGTTTCCCCGCACTTCGATCCACACGATGCTGAAGGACCGGTGCTACATCGGCGAAATCCAACACAAGGGGCAATGGTATCCCGGCAAGCACGAGCCGCTGATCGACCGGGCGACCTGGAACCGGGTGCAGGCTCTGCTCGGCGGAAGCACGCACCACGCCACGACGCTGACTTATGCGGGCCAGTTTATGACCTGCGGCCACTGCGGCCATCCGGTCACGGGCGAGCTGGTCAAGAAGAAGCGGAAGGACGGCGGCGTCAACGAACACGTCTACTACCGCTGTGCCCGCTACGCCAAGGGCGATCACCCTCGCATCCGGGTGAAAGAAGCCGACATCGAAGCCCAAGTGCTCACCCTGTTCGACAAAATGAAGGTCGAAGACGCTTCCGTCCGCGACTGGTTCCGCACGGTGCTGGCTTCCCAGACCCGCGACGCCCAAGCCGACAGCCGTGCTCAACGGGCTGAGCTAACCCGGCAAGAGACGCTCCTCGTCGAGCAGCAAGACCGGCTGCTCAACATGCGGCTGGCCGACGACATCGACCAGGAAGTCTTCGCCAAGAAGCACACGCAGCTACGCGACCGGCTGGCCTCAATCAAGCTGCAACTGGACGTGCTGGACCGATCCCACGACGAAACGGCCGAACTCGCGGCCAAAGTGTTTGAACTCTCACAAACCCTGAAAGAACAGTGGCTTACGGCAGATTACGCCACAAAACGCCGATTGCTCGAAATCGTGTGTTTGAACTGTGTTCTCGACAACGTAACCCTTTGCCCTGAAATGAGAAAGCCCTTCGACGTCCTCGTCGAAGGGCGGTTTCTAGAAACAAGCGGAGAGGACAGGATTCAAAAACCGTCCGATTGTGCGGCTGTCGTTTCTCCGGTTGCGGGCGACGCCCCATCTTCCCACACGCCGTTCCGGGCCACCGACCACAACCCCGGCCCGCAGAAATAACCACGGCCACATTGACACCGGACCCGTACTCCACCCGTCACAAATGTTGCCGCCGAGGATAGGAGATCCGGTCGCCGACCACAGGGGCACTCCCAGGTAGCTGTTTCCAGCGTGGCGTGCCCCACGACTGCGGATCCACCTTGCAGGTACACAAGAAACGCCACTTCTCGCAGCAATTCACCGCTTTTGAGTAGAATGATGAAGTCTTCCGCATTCGTAGAACCGTGTCGTTCCGGGGCCGCGTATCGTCCATCGGCTAGCATCCTGTTTCCTCTAATACACAAACCCGATGTGGGTGTCTCAAGAGCTACGCTTGTCGGACAACCGGGGACTGTCGTCCCCGGTTCAGTAGCACACACCGAACCGGGGACGACAGTCCCCGGTTGTGTTCCTCTCCCCATTTCCCAATCCGACCGTCCTACTGGGTTCGTGTATAAGGTGCAGGGGCGATTGCTGCGCGTGGCTCTGTTCGCCTTCTACGCAATGATGGCGTCGATCGGATTGCCGTGGTCAATCTCCAACCGTTTGCGGCCGGGCACTTCCAACTTCCGGGAATCCAGGCCGAGTTGCTGCAAGATCGTGGCGTGAACATCGGTGACGTAGTGCCGATCTTCGACGGCATGGAAACCGATCTCATCGGTGTTGCCGTGGATCGTGCCGCCTTTGATCCCACCGCCCGCGAGCCAGACACTGAAGCCGAAGATGTGGTGATCTCGGCCATCGCTACCCTGGGTGCCCGGTGTGCGGCCAAATTCGGTGGCGAAGACGACTAGCGTTTCCTTCAACAACCCGGTGCGTTTCAGGTCTTTGAGCAAGCCCGCGATCGGTTTATCGACGGCGAGGCAGTTCCGTTCGTGGTTCTTCTTCAGCCCGCCGTGAGCATCCCAGACCCCGGCTCCCCCGGCTCCGTGCTGCACCTGAATGAACCGCACCCCGCGTTCGACCAATCGACGGCAGGCCAGCATCTGTTCGCCGAAGGGGCGGGTTTCCGGGCGATCGAGGCCGTAAAGTGCCTGGGTTTCGGCGGTTTCCTGCGAGAAATTTAGAGCATCCGGGAGCGATTGTTGCATCCGATAGGCGAGTTCATAGCTTTTAATCCGAGCCGCGAGCGCGGGATCGTTCGGATATTCGACACCGCGAATGGTGTTGAGCTGGCCAATCAGATCGAAGCCGATCCGTTGTTCTTCGGCCGTCAACGGTCCTTCCGGCTTCCCGTAATCGAGGGGGTTTTTCGGATCGACCCGCAGCGGAACGGCATCGTGTTCCGGGCCGAGATAATGGCCATCTTTGATGTTCCAGTATTCGCGTCGGCCCATGCTGATGAACTGGGGCAGGTTCTGATTCAGGGTTCCGAGGCCGTAATGCACCCAGGCTCCGAGCGTGGGGAACTCGCCATCGAGCATATGGCGGCCAGTGTGGAACTGCGTCTGGGCACCGTGGTTGTCATCCGTGGTGTACATTGACCGCACCAGGGCGATGTCATCGGCACAACTCCCGATGTGGGGCAGCCAATCGGAAACGTCCATGCCGCACTGACCGTACTTCTTGAAGCCCACTTGCGTGGCGAACAGTTTGTTCCGCTGTTGGCCGTTCGCATCGTTGACCACAGTGACGCGGGCGAGTTTCAGTTTCTCGGGGTTCTGGGTATGGGCGAATGGGGTTTCGGAAATCGACTTGCCAGCGAACTTCGTCAGGGGTGGTTTCGGGTCGAAGGTTTCCAGGTGGCTGACACCACCATTCAGGAAGATCCAGATGACGGATTTGGCCTTCGGTGGAAAGTGCGGTTTCCCATCCGGCAAGGACCACACCTCGGCCCCGGTGGCACGGGCTTCCTTGTGCAGCATCGCCGCGAGCGCCAACCCCGTGAAGCCCATACCGAGATCCGCCAGAAATGCTCGCCGGTGAGTATGATGACACGACATAACCGAGTTCTCCAGATAGCGGCGGAATCTTCAGCGGATGGTGACGAAATCGTTGTGATTCAGGAGCGCAGCCACCAAGTTCGTTTGCGCTTTGCGGTTCGGGTTCGCGTGCTTGCTCGTTTTTAACGTCTTGCGCCAGGTATTCAACGCCGCAGCACAAGCAGACTGTTCCGCCGGGGTGGGGTCTGTGGCCAGGAGCAGACGGAAGGCCGCCTGAATGAACTGTTCATCGGTAGAGGGGTGTGCCTGGGTGAGTAACCGCGCCGTGATTACGTCAGCCATTTGCAGGGCGAACTGGCTATTGGCCAGGGTGAGTGCCTGTTGGGGAACGATGCTTTCGGCTCGGCGGTAACAGTCGAGGACGTTGGCATCGTCAAACTGCGAGAGAAATTTATGATGATCGTTGTGAGAATGCACGAAGTACAGCCCACGACGGTGCGAGGAATCCTGCTGGTTCAAGGGAATGGACGGCCCGCCCATTGTGAGGTCGAGCGTGCCCGCTAGGCGGAGTAGGCCATCACGGATGGCTTGCGATTCCATGCGGATCGGGTTTTGCCGCCAGCACATCTGATTTTCTCCATCACGTTGCAGGTTGGCTTCGGCTCCTGCGTTCGTGGATGACATCCGGTAGGCGTGTGAAGTTAAGATCGTCTTGTGCAGATGCTTGATTGACCAATTATGCTCCATCAGTTCCACGGCCAGCCAGTCGAGCAATTGTGGATGGGTCGGAGCGGCTCCTTTTCGGCCAAAATCAAAGAGTGTGGCCACGAACGGTCGACCAAAATGACGAGCCCAGACGTGGTTGACGAGAACCCGTGCCGTGAGGGGATTTCGGCGATCAGCAAGCCAACGCGCAAATGCGGTACGACGGCCTGTGCTGATCTTGGGGAAAGTGGCCGCTTGTGCCGCCGGGATCGACTCCGTGGGGGCTTCCTGCGATTTAATCGCACCGCGGAGGGGCGTGTATTTCTCACCGGGGTTGTGAGCGGCTTTCCGAGCCGTTTCCAAGGCTTTCTGGGCGGCGTTCAGGGCTTTTTGGGCATCATCGCGCTTTTTCTGAGTGGCGGCTTGGGCTTTGTCGTTCTTTGGTTGGCTCTCCTGGGCCTTCTGCGCTTGAGCCAGCGTGGCCTCGGCTTGTTGGCAGGCTTGTTCCGCTTGGGACAGAGCCAATCGTTTTTCCGCGGCGGCGGCGGCCTGGGCTGCTTTCCGATATTGTTCCGGGGTGCCGGTTACTTTGAGTTGATCCGCGTGTGCCCGCGCTCGCACCGCCGCAACAGCGAACTCCCCTTGTGCCTGTGCAGACTTCAGATAATTTTGCAGGACGAACGCCCGCAGATGGGGAGAATGTGCCTCATTGGGCAGTTTCACTTCCGCGATCACCAATTCCTGATACTCCAACAATCCCGGCACGCCCGGCGTAATGGTGACATCCTTGATGGGTTGGCGATCGTCACCGCGTCGGTGTTTGTAGGTCACCGCGTCCGGGTGGCAGTCGTAGGCACGAGGGATACCATCCTTCTCGAAGTTCACTTCGCCCGGCACCATCTCCATCCGTATCTGGTACGGCTCAAAGAAGGCCCGCAAGCGGTAATAGTCCGTTTGCGAAATCGGGTCGTATTTATGGTCATGACATTTGGCACAGTTGATGGTCAGTCCGAGGAAGGCTTTGCCGGTATGTTCAATTGCCTCATCCATCCATGAGGTGCGGTTGAAGAGGAAGTATTGTCGAGCGAGGAAGCCGGTGGCGCGGAGTTTGTCCAGATCGTTCGGGTAGAGTTCATCCGCCGCGAACATTTGACGAATCATCTCATCGTAGCCGGTATCGTTGTTCAGATTCTCGATGATCCAATCCCGCCAGTGCCACATATGCTTCTGGCTGTGGCGCACTTGTGCCCCGAGCCCCCACCAATCGGAATACCGCCAAATGTCCATGAAGTGGCGGCCCCAGCGTTCGCCGTACTGGGGTGAAGCGAGCAGCCGATCCACGAGTTTTTCCAGGGCATCGGGTGAACGATCGGCGAGGAACGCGGCGGTTTCTTCTGGTGTGGGCGGCAGGCCGATCAGATCGAGATACACCCGGCGTACCAATAAACGGGGGTCGGCGGGTGGGTTGGGGGTTAATCCCCGCTCCTGCCACTGCTGCGCGAGGAACGCATCCACGGGATTCTGAATGACGAACTTTGGGGAAGAAATCGGCGGAACGGGTGGACGCTGCGGAGCCCGAAACGCCCAGTGATCGCGGGGGTCGGGGTCCGCGGTTTCGTCCGAGGGGGCTTTGGCCCCCGAGTCGATCCAGCGTTTCACCAGTTCGATTTGAGCCTTGGAAAAGACTTCCCCTTCGCTGGCGGGCGGCATCCGGGCGTAATCCGGGTCACCGCGCAGGTGGTTCAAGATCACGCTTTCCCCGCTTTTGCCCGGTACCACGACATCCGATGCGAGAATCTGAGCGGCTGTGTCGAGCCGGAGCCCGCCTTTTTGCTGCAAGGCACCGTGGCACGCGATACAGCGAGCCGTCATGAGGGGTTTGATCTGCGTGGAGTAGAGATCTTCCGCGTGGAGTGGTCCCGCGCAGACGAACAGAACACAAACCAGCCATTGCAATCGCTGCAACATGCACGGCTCCCAAAGTGGTGCCGGGTGGGGGAGGGCAGACTACTGGAGCCTATCACACCCACGCCATGATTGCGAGGGTGCAGTGTTCAGAAAACGCGACCGGGTGCGTGATACCGAGGGCGGCGCGCTTAAAAATACCCTTCTCGCTTCTTCTGCTCCATGGAACCGGCTTCGTCGTGGTCGATCACGCGGCCCTGGCGTTCGGAGTTTCGGGCGAGCAACATTTCTTCGATGATTTCCGGTAATGTGGTGGCTTCGCTCTCGATCGCTCCGGTGAGCGGGTAGCAACCGAGTGTGCGGAAGCGGACCCGTTTCATCATCGGCACTTCACCGGGACGCAGACGCATCCGTTCATCATCGACCATGATGAGCGTGCCATCGCGGTCGACCACCGGGCGCACATCGGCGAAGTAGAGCGGCACAATCGGAATGTTTTCGAGGTGAACGTACTGCCAGACATCCAATTCGGTCCAGTTGCTCAAGGGGAACGCCCGAATGCTTTCGCCCTTGTTGACCTTACAATTGTACAGATTCCAGAGTTCGGGCCGTTGGTTCTTGGGATCCCATTGGTGCAGGCGATCGCGGAAGCTGTAGACCCGTTCTTTCGCTCGGCTTTTCTCCTCGTCGCGCCGGGCACCCCCGAACGCGGCATCGAACTGGTAGTGGTTCAGTGCCTGTTTCAGTGCCGCGGTTTTCATGATGTCGGTGTGCGTTTTGGACCCGTGGTCGAACGGGTTGATATTTTGGGCCTGCCCATCGGGGTTGATCCAGACTTTGAGATCGAGCCCCTGTTCTTGGCAGAAGCGATCGCGGAACTCGATCATGGCCCGGAACTTCCAGGTCGTATCGACGTGGAGGAGCGGGAACGGCAGTCGACCGGGGTAAAACGCCTTCTGCGCCAATCGCAGCATCACGGCTGAGTCTTTGCCGATGGAATAGAGCATCACGGGCCGCTCGAACTCCGCGGCCACCTCACGGATGATGTGAATGCTTTCTGCCTCTAACGCTTTCAAATGCGTGAGATTGTAACCGCTGCTCGACATCCGCACTCCTGTTCCACCTTGCGGAGAATGTTTCCTGACAATGTACTCGGTCTTCCGCGGGGCTGGGGATATACTACGAATCCCACCGGATGCGATTCGGGCATCCCGTACCCGTCGCTTCCGGTTTCACCCTTTCCGCGAAGAGGGATCGCATGTCCCGAGTGTTTACCAGCGTATTCTACTTGCTTTTGGTCGGATCGTCCCTGTTGGCCGCGCCGCCAGTGCGGGAGTACACCGCGCCGGGGGCTCCGCCTTTCACGGTTCTCAAAAAAGGGGAGAACCCGCCAGCCACCGCGAACGGCAATTTCGTGATCGGCCCCGATTACGTTCCCGCACCCGAACGCAAAGTGGTGGAAGGCGTGCCCCAAGGGCGTGTGCAGCAATTCGAGATCGACTCCCGCGACACCAAACTGCTCAACCCCGGCATTGCCCGAAAAGTCTTCGGCAAGGTGGACCCCACGAATCCCAAGACGCTGATCGTGGAAACGCACCCGATCGACTACAAACGGATGATTACGGTCACCATCCCGGCGCAGTACCAACCGGGGACGGCGGCACCGTTCCTGGTGGTCCACGATGGTCCGAAGGGGAAGCCGAGCCTGGAATTGCCGCATATTCTCGACAATCTGATTGCGCAGAAGCGAATTCCGCCGATCGTGATGATTCAGATTGCCAACGGTGGCGGTGATGCTCAGGGGCACCAGCGCGGCAAGGAATACGATACCATGTCCGGTGTCTTTGCGGAGTATATCGAAACGGAAGTGTTGCCGCGTGTGGAGAAGAATTGCCAAGTCCAACTGACCCATGACCCCAATGGTCGTGCGGTGATGGGTTCGAGTTCCGGCGGTTCCGCGGCACTCATCATGGCTTGGTTCCGGCCTGATCTGTATCGGCGTGTCTTGACGACATCGGGTACGTTCGTGAATCAGCAATGGCCGTTCGATCCGCAGTACCCGGATGGTGCCTGGGGTTTCCACAAAACCTTGATTCCCAACAACCCGAAGAAACCGTTGCGTGTGTTCATCTCCGTGGGCGACCGCGATTTGCTCAATCCGAATGTCATGCGGGATGACATGCACGATTGGGTAGAAGCGAATCACCGCATGGCCAAGGTACTCCAGGAAAAAGGTTACGACTACCAGTATCTGTTCTGCCGCAATTCCGGGCACGGCATCGGCAACGCCAAGGCGCAGTTTTTACCATCCGCTTTGGAATGGGTCTGGCACGGTTATGCTCCCGCACAGACCAAGTGAGGGGACTTTTCCGCCTCTGCACAGCACGGGGCGATGGAGGCCTCATACACGAACCCAGTGAGGCTGTCCAATTTTGAGAAGGAGGAACGGAACCGGAGTGTCCTACTGAACCGGGGACTGTCGTCCCCGGTTGTCCGACAAGCGTAGATCTTGAGACACCCACATCGGGTTTGTGTATCAGTCCTTGTCCAAAAACGACGCCGTGTTCTCGGTTTCCGTCTTTCTCATCCCTCGCGGCCTGGAATGAACCAGGGCGAGGGAACGATCGTTTCCTAGCCCTTCAATTGCAAAATCATTTCCACTTCCACACTCGTTCCGAGGGGAAGTTGCCCCATCCCCAGGGCGGTGCGGGCGTGACGGCCCGCTTCGTCCCCGAAGACTTGCTTGATGAGGTTCGTGGCCCCGTTAATCACCAAGTGGCAATCCGTGAAATCCGCATCGGTGTTGACGTAGCCGGTGACACGAATGACCCGCTCGATCTTGTCGAGGCCCACTTTCGCGGCCACGGCCCGCAAACCGTTCGCCGCACAGAGTGCCGCCGCTTGCGTGGCTTCTTCCACGCTCACCTGCGATGGCACTTTTCCCTTGCTCGTCAGTTTATCCAGATCGAATGGAACAAACCCGGAAACGTAGACCGTTTGGCCGAGAACCGCCACTTGGTCGATGACGGTATTTTCCGGTGGTCGGCGATCCATCGGATAGCCAAGGTCTGCCAATTTCTTCTCACGCGCGCTCATCAAACTCTCCGGGGTAAAATCCGTCATTACAATCCAAGAATAGCGAGTGCATCACGATGAATCACGGTTTCGATCGCCGTGGTGTTCAGTCGCGGGAGTGCGGTGCCTTCCAGCATCGTATTCAGTTTGCGTAATCCTTCTACCGTGGCGTTGACCGTGGTGAACGGATAATCGCTGCCGAATAGCACCTTGTCCCAGACACCATACTCCTGCACCAGCATAAGGCTGTGATACAGCTGGAAGGGCCGATAGTGCAGGGCGGAGATGTCCGCGTACAGATTCGGATGCTTGCGGATCGTGACCACACACTCCCCCTCGTAGGGGTGGCCGAGGTGGGCGAGGATCATTTTGACTTCCGGGAAGCGAATCGCCACGCGGTCGAGGTGCCGGGGGAGCGTGCAATCGAGCGGAGCTTGCGAAACGAAGGTCGTCCCGGTGTGCAGCAGCACAGGCAACGCATGCCGGGTCGCGTACCGCCAGAGTGGGTCGAGCCGCGAATCGTCGGGCTGGAAACCCGCGTACATGGAGAGCAGTTTGATGCCGCGTAACCCCAAGCCGTGATGGCCTTCTTCCAGCTCGCGTTCCCAGTCCGGTTGTGTCGGGTCGACCGATAAAAAGCCGATCAGAGTCTCCGGGTGGGCCGCGACATACTCCGCGACATAACGATCATCGACCCAAATGCCGCTGAGCCGGGCTTTGCCACCGAAGACGATGGTTTTCGTATCCGGGGTGGCCGCAGCGCGATACTCGTCATAGCGCACGGTCAGATCGACTTCGACCCCGGCACGGGCCCGCTTCGCCTGATTGCGGAAGTCGTCGCCAAAATGGTCCGGGTAAGTCCAGGCGTGACTGTGAACATCGACAATCATGGAAGGCTCGGATTAGGAAGGAAGGCAACCCCTACCGCGTCGGATGGCCAGACCCGGTAGCCTGTATTATTGTGGCGACTTCTTCACACCCAGCAGCGTGCGGATCGCGTCCATTAAGACGGGTTCCACTTCTGGGGCCACATTGCTGGCGCGGTCGCTGGTTTCGTAGCCGCCTTCGGTGTAGGCCTGGGTGGTGCCGATGTATCCGGGGCCGCCGTCACCGTAGGCCGCCATCGTGACGTGCAATTCGGGCTGCATCGCTTTTGCGGCGAGCTGATATTCGACGAACAGTTCTCCCGGTAAATGCAGCACCCGCACGGTACCGATCCGCAAGCAGGCGATGTCGATGGTGTGCCCGGACTGGCAGCGGTTGAGCCAAGCCAGTTTGCCCGCTTTCCAGACGCTCCCGGCATCGGCTTCCGTCTTCAGATCCCGCAGCAGGTTCTCACGAACGAGATGTTTCGCAGGCGGCAATTTCACCGGCACGGTCTGCCAACCGATCGCATCGGCGGTGAGGGGGAACTTTTGCGTTTCGGTGTAAGCCTGTTTCATCGCCTCGGCGAGCCGCTGGGCCAGTACCATGCGGTTCGCGGGGCTGCCGTCGTTGTACTTGCCCGCGCCGATATTCCCTCCCGCACCGTTGAAATGCACAGGCAACGCTTCCGGCACCGATTGACCACGCATGAAACGGGCAATGCCGGGGAAATCCGGGCTGGGGATTCCCGTCCGATAGTAGCTCTGCGGATGGCAGGCATAGTAGCTGAGGACCGCAACGGGTTTGTTCTCATTCCAGAACGAGAGCATGTTCAAATCCGGGTCGATCACCCCTTCCGGTTCCGCACGGAGGGCCGCATCACGGGTGGCGGTGTAGCGCACGGCTCGGACTTTACCATCATCCCCAAGAATGCGCCGATTGGACGCGATCTCCCGAACTTGTGCCGTGCCCCAACCGTAGTGCGTGACCGACTGCGGTGCCCTGATCGCGGCTTGAACCGCCTTGGCGGCTCGTGCCATTGCTTCCCGCTGAAAGCCGCCCTCATATCGGCCGAAGTTCTTCAATCCCAGATCGCGGATGATCCGTTCGGCACTGAAATCGCAGCCGGGGGCATCGTGCTGGTGCAGAGTATGCACGGCGACCCGTTCCGGGGGAGTATTCGCGGCTTGGGCGAGCAAGTCGCGGAAGTGGTCATGTCCTTCGTTGTACAAGCCAATCCAGTCGATCGCGCACAAAACGATCGGCTTCCCGCTACCGAGGATCACCACGCCCCGGCAACGCAGGGTGAGTTCATCCACACGCCGAACGGGGTCATACGCCATGTGCGATCCGACCGGCGGGGTCACATCCACGTCAAACGTGGCGATCTGGACTGAGGGTGGCGGCGGTTCGGCTGCCGAAATCAGCGTTCCCAGAGCCAGACATGCCATGACCGTCAAAAGAGTTTTCATGGGAAGAATGAAACCCCAGTGGGAGGAGAGGGAATGGGCCTGTTGGATCCGCGGATTCTGGAACCAGGTCTGAGATCGTTCAGCTTTCGCCTCCCGCCAGTTCGGCAAGTGTGATATCACGGTAACTCACCCGTGACTTGCCGCCGCCGTGAATCTGCAACCCGATCACACCCGCCAGCGGAATCGCGGAATCCATCTCGGTGTAATCGACCGTTTGCGTTCCGTTGATCCAGAGTTGGATATGGTTGCCCTTGCAGCGAATCTTATATTCATTCCACTCGCCGAGTTTCACGATCTGACGGATCTTCTCCTGGTCTGGTTCGGCCAGCACTCGCTTTCGGCGTGATTCATCGTAGAGTGCCCCCCAATATTGCTGGCCCATATCGGCTTGATAACCGATCACTTCGTGATGGCGGGGAATCCGTGCCGTGCGGAACTGGATACCCGCGTTCGCGGTCTTGGGGTCGCCTTCCAGTTTGAATTTCACCTTCAACTCGAAGCTGTGAAATGTTCGCGTCGTACACAGGAACTCGTTGCGGGGCACCACGGTATCCAACGATCCGCCAACGATTGCCCCATCGACGATCCGCCAAGTCTTCTCGGTATCGCCTTCCCAGCCGGTAAAAGTCTTACCATCAAACAAATGCAACGGTTCATCGGCCGTGGCTGTGGGTAGGAGAGAAACAGCCAGGATCAATCCCAGAGAGATCGACAGTAGCGGTCGCATGGCCACACCGGATGTTGTGAGGAATCGAATCGCGTGGGAGTCAGTATACCCCGACTTGCGGGTTTGCCGATACTGAGGCGGAGAAACACCCGGAGACGACATGATTCGCCTGACAACACTGTTCCTCATAGGCGGTATCGCCTTGTCGCTGCTGCCTTCTGCGATCCAGGCGGAGGAGTCGCGTGATTTCCCGAGAAAATCCGTCGAGGAGTTGAACGCCCTGTTCGCGGCGGGGTCACTGGCAACGATGCCGCATCGGTTCATTCCCGGAACCGCGATCTTTCACGCTGGCACACAAAAGGCCGTCCGCAAAGCACGGCGAATCGGGCTGGTCTGGAAGGGAAAGGTGTTCACGCCAGACGGAATGATGATCAATCGACTCCCCGGCGGCGCGGAAATGATCCGCGCCAAGGTGTTCCTAACCGAGAGTTGGTTTGACGGTCAGCCGACGTTGGTGTTTGACTATTGTGAGACATCGAAACTCTTCCGTCACGTCCGCGATGAGGTCCGAGAAATCGGCCCCGGACTCTACCTCGGTGTGACCTACCTTCGTCAGCCGTGCGGCCCGCCGAAATTTTCCAACTTCTTCATTCTCGACGATCGCCGTGGTTGTCGAGAATGTCGATAGCAGGCATGTGCGCCAACACGAATGATCACCCCATCAAGCCGCGGCGGACAGAGGCAGCGTTCCACCAACGGTCATTTGTTGGAGCGCATCGCGGGTGGCTCGGAGTCCTTCCGCGGTGGTCCGAATGCAGCGTGGCCCCAGCAGCGACCGCACTTTGAAGCGATCGAGCCAGACCCGTTGCGGTCGGGGGTCGCTATCCATGAGTGTCGCGGCCCGTACCTCTTCCAACTGGTCCACATCGTAATCGAACACATGGCACAACAGGCGAGCCCACGTCGATTCGGAATGTTTATCCGGGCCGACGATGTGGAAAGTGCCATTCTGCGCGGATTCTAGCAGTTGCAGCACGGCTTCGGCTAAGTCTGGCGCATACGTTGGCTGTCCGAAGCGATCCACCGCGACTTCCACGGACTCCCCTTGTGCGAGTTTCCGGCGGAAGGAGCCGAACAGGCCGTGTCCCCGTTCATCCGGGCCGAACAGCCAACCCGTGCGGACGATCAGATGCCGTTCTGGCAGGAGTTCTCGAACGATCGCTTCGGCGGCAAGTTTGCTCCGCACCAGTTCGCCGCCGTTCGTGTCGGGTGTATCGTCCTCGCGCCGCGCTTGCGGGCATTCGCCGAACACGGTATCGGGGGTGAACTGCACCAACCGCCCACCGTGCCGAGCCACGCTTTGCGCGACGATGCGTGCCCCGGTCCCATGAATCGCGTGGGTTTCCGCGGCGAAGCGTTCCGCGTACCCCGCAGCGGGCACCCCGGCCGCCAGGAATGTCACATCCGGCTGATAATCCGCGATCAGATCATCAACGGATTGTTCATCGCGAATATCTAGGGGAACGTATTCGTGGTGAGGAAGCTGGTATCGACTACCCAGATGCGCCCAATCTCGGGAACAACACGCTCGTACCAATTGAGAACCAATCTGCCCAGTGGCCCCGAGGATCAAGCAACGCATACAGGTACTCCAGAATCAGGAAGAAGTTCCACACGGTGCATTACGCCACGGAACGCGCCGCCACGGGGTAAACGTGGGTGGCTCGCTGGTCCTGGGAGAGCCAGGAACGCGTCCGCTGGATGGCTTCATGAAGGGGTGTCTCCATGTCCCAGTCGGTCAGGTCGCTGATGTGGTTCGGCTCGTCGGAGATTGGGTGCAATCGCGGCGGCGTGTGTTCGGTCAGCAAATCCGCCACGGTGACCGTGGGGCGAGCATGAATGGCGATGGCGGAAGCATTCGGAATAGTCAGATCCAACGCAAGCTCCGCGAGGTGAACGATCCCGCGTGCCGCATCTTGTACATACAGGCACTCGGTTTGCTTTTCCGCGAGGGATAAGATCGCGGGCACTGAGGAGAATTCGGCTTGGAGTTGACGCGGAATCGGATTTCCCAAGTTCCGGTCGCCTTCCCCGAACAGCATTGGGAGCATCCCCAGCAGAACCCGGCGATTAAACTGCTGGGCGTAGCGTTGCAGAGTCTCGCGGCGGCGTGCGGCCTGCGCGGCGACTGGCACGACAACTGGGACATCGGGGGCAGCCACCCGGCACGCGGCAAAAATGGCCTCATCCATTCGGCTGTGCGCTGTGGCGAGGTGCAGAATGACATCCGGTTCAAATGCGGCGAGTGCCCGAATACAGCGATCTCGGTTCAGGGCGTCGCCCCGCACACAATAGAACTGGGTTTGATCGGGAATCGGTAGTTGATCGACTACTGGGGAAGCGGGGCGAGTGAGTCCGCAGACGGCGGCATTCGCGTGTAACAGTTCAGAAACGGTGTGCTGCCCGAGAAAGCCCGTGGCTCCGAAGACGAAAACACGGCGCGCAACCGAATATGCGGGGTACTGCATCATACGGCCGCCCCTCCTTGGGCGATCGACCGGGAAACCCGGCGTTTGTTCGCGGGACGTGGTTCAGCCTGTGTTCCTCACGCGGCTTCACGCACGGGACCGGGATCATAGAGGAATTCCTATCGCCCGGTCAACCCGGATTCGTCGGGAAATCATGTGTCTGATGGATTGGGCGCAGGATTCGCGGATAGCACATGCATGATGGCATCTGGGTTTTCCGGTGTGGGCTGCTATTTCTTCTTCGCTTTCGGCTTCGGTTCGGGTTTCGCTTTTGGCGGGGCCGGTTGCAACGAATAGAGATAAGCTATCCCGTTAGCCCCTGCGACGCAGAACGATTCTCCGTTGGGGTGCAAGTCCAGATCACGTCCGCTCACTGGAACTTTGACCGTGTGCGTGTTGATCGTTCCTGTGCCATTCCAGAACCAAACGGCACCGCCACGCCCGCCCCCCGCTGCGAGAATGAAACCGTCGGGGTGAAAGCGAACGCCCCAAGCGGTGCCTTGGAAGGCTTCCTTGGGTTTCAGTTGGGTTGGTTTTCCGGTCTTCCAGTCGAAGACGACCACAATGGGATTCCCGACCCCGGCAAAGGCATTAGAGACATTCGTGATACCCGCACAAGCCACCCGTGCCCCGGTAGGGTCAAACGCCATACTGCGGACACCGCCGATGTGGGCGACAAAGTTCGTATCAAAAGCGTGCAGTACCGCGCCGTCCCAGTCACGCAGATGGGCACCGCTCACCGCGTCCCAGACTTTGAGGACACCCTTGAGGTCCGCGGAGACAATATGCTGGCCGTCCGGGTGGAAGGCGACATGGTACACATGATCCGCATGACCCGCGAGCGTCCGCACGGGTTGGCCGGTCGCGGCATCCCAGAGTTTCACCAAATGGTCATTACCGCAACTGGCGATCCATTGGCCATTGGGCGATACCGTCAGCGCCCGCACCCAACCCTCGTGGGCCGTGACTGTCCGCAGCGGTTTCGGGGTTTCGGCAGCGATGTCCCACCAGAGCATCTGGCCGTGATAGTCGCCCGAGATCAGCAAGTCGGTTTTGGGGAGGGATGCCATCCCGCGGACCCAGCTTTTGTGGCCGAGGCACGCGGTTTTAGCCTGCGTTTTCAGGTCGAACCGTTGAAGGGTGCTGTCCTGAGCGGAGACGAAGACATACCGCCCTTTGGGGTCGAAGTGACAGCCGATGAGGGGGCTATCGTGCTTCAGTTCCTGGGCAATATGGGCATTCGTGGGGGCAATGGCCATGTCTGGTCCTCCGAGCGCCGATCCAAGGGAGGGGGGCCGATCAGGCGAGGATTTCGCTAATGGCATCGACTTCCGGGTCCGCGACCGGCACGGGTCGGTTATCGGGGTAGAAGTTCGTCGTGCTATCGAGTCCAACGGCCTGGAGGTACGTGTGGAATAGATGCCCGCCGTGAACTTCCCGATCCGTCACGGCTGTTCCATTGGCGTTGGTCTTACCGACGACGGCACCACCTTTGATCCCGGCTCCGGCGAGGGCCACGGACCACGCGGTTCCCCAGTGATCCCGGCCATAGCGGTCATTGATCCGCGGGGTTCGACCGAACTCGGACATGACAATCACGAGTGTGGATGCCAGCATTCCACGATCCGTGAGATCCTGGAGCAGCGCCGCGAAAGGTCGATCGAACTCACCGAGTTGTTCGATGTGGAAGTCGAAATTCTCGTGGTGGGTGTCGTAGTTGGTGTGCGTCACCTTCACATAGTTGACTCCGGCTTCCAGCAGTCGGCGGCTCAACAGGAGGTGACGGCCAAAATCGTGGGTGCCGTACTTTTCGGCGAGTTTGGCGGGTTCGCGGGAGACATCAAACACATCGGCTCGGCGAATGACTTCTTCGGCTTGCCCGAACGAGCCGGTATAGGCTTCCGTAGCGGCGGTACGGCGTGACTTGAGGAACTGGCGATCGAGTTTTTGCCGCAGGGCTTCACGGGCCTGATCGGCGGCGGATGTGAGCCCGGTTGGGGGCAGCAGCCCGGCGGGAGGGCTGCCATCGGCAAGCGGCACCGAGGAGTATTGCGGCCCCAAGAATGCGGCATCGGGGCGATTCCCCCCGCCGCCTCCCCGCGCCGGGAAGATGTGGAGATGCCCCGGCAACCCCGTCGGAACGCCTTTATTGAGCAATTTGGCCGCGACGGCTCCGAGATGCGGATAAGTGAATGCTGGTTCTTCTTTTCGCCCCGTCAGCATGAAGGTTCGGCCACGCGAGTGACTGTTTTCGTGAATGTTGATACTACGGACCACCGCGAGCCGATGGGCTTGTTTCGCCGTCTCGGGGAGCAGTTCGCAAAAGTGCGTACCGGGTACGGAGGTGGGGATGGCACGGAAAGGCCCGCCTGTATCGGTGCCCGGTTTCGGATCCCAGGTTTCCAGCTGGCTCACACCCCCGGCGAGGTAGATGACCAGAACGCGCTTGCTGGCTTGCGCGAGGGATTCCGCCGCTTCCGCGTTCCCGAAGCCGATGGGACCGAGTGCGGCAGCGGCTCCGAGTGCGGTTCCTCCGAGAAACCCACGACGGGACATCATGTGTTCGGCAGAACCGCAGGCATATTGGCAAACGGGCATCGGTTCCTCCTCGGTAAACGTCAAGCGCAGTGGGCTGCAATTTAATGGTTGAAGCGGAATTCCGCGGAGGCGATGAGTGACCACGCCAATTCCGCGAGAACGGTTTTTTGATCCGGTGTCGACTTGAATGTCTCGACGACGATTTGACGTTCTTCTTCCGTTGCGGGGCGGGAGAGAATCCCCAGGAAAAGAGCATCCGCGATTTTTTGCGGGTCTTTCTCGGCTGTGAGTCGTCCGATGAGATTCTGCCCGGCAGGGGCCAGCAGCGACCGAATGGCCGGGCCGTGTTTGACGAATAGTGTCTGATCGAGCGTGACGAGGAATTCCCGCTCGGCTTCTCCGGGTGGGCCGGTGAACGCCCGTCGTAGGGCTGAGGCTTGGGAGGCCAACCGGGCATCCAGAGCTTCTTCCGTCAATTTCTTGCCCAGTGCGGTACGTTCCAGATCGGTTCGGCCACTGGCTTGCAGCACGGCGTAAGCGAACTGCTCGGGGGTCAACGGTTTGAGCATTGCTACCAGGTAACGATCTTCCGGGAGATCATTCGCGGTCGTGGCACTGGAGCGGGCATAAGTATCGCTGGAGGCGATCTGCTGGATGAGCCATTTCACATCGTAATCATGTTCGACAAACGTCGTGGTGAGCCGATCGAGCAACTCCGGGTGTGAGGGCGGGTTCCGAGGATGATCGAGGTCGAGCGGGTGAACCAGTCCACGCCCCATGAGCATCGCCCAGAGCCGGTTGACCGCATTGCGGGCGAACTGCGGATTCTCGGGGGTCGGCAGCACCTTCGCCAGTTGGGCACGGCGACTGTAGGTGGGCACACTGGCCGCTTTCTTGCCGGGGGGGACCGTGTATTCTTTTCCTTTGACGAGAGGGGGATCTACAATGAGTTGGCCATCGGGCAGGTGAGGGGCAGTGCCGTGCTGCTTTTGGGAGGTATCGAAGACGCTTTCAAACGTCACTTCGCCATCGGCTTTTTCCGCGAGAACCGCTTTGGCATCCCGGACATTGGGGAACAGGGAAGATCGGTTCAAAAAGGCATAGATCCCAAAATAGTCCGCTTGCTTGTAATCTTCAACCACTGGGTGATTATGGCATTGCGCGCAAGTCAAATCCTGACCGAGAAGTAGCCGGGCAATGTCACGGGTGACGAGGTTGGGTTCAAAATCCCGATCGAGGTAAAACTTGGCTGGGCCGCGGTTTTTGGGGTCGGAGCCATCCGCGGCGAGGATTTCTTGGATCAGTTTGTTGTAGGGTTTGTTCTCCGCAAAGGATGTACGCAAGAACTTTTCCCAGTCCGCACGCGACACCTTGCTATCATTGCGGCGTTCCATGAGTGTCACATCGAAGAATTGCATCATGCGCCGTGCGAAAGCGGGATGTTGGACCAGTTCTCCCACAAGGCGCACCCGTTTGGTGGGCGATGCATCCGCCAAATAGGCACGCACGGCATCCGCACTGGGGATGGTGCCATGCAAATCGAGATAGACTCGGCGGATGAACTCGGCATCGGAAGCCAGCGGGGCGGCCTGGGTGGCGTACCCCGGATGACCAACCGCGATGAGACGATCAATGTCAGCGCTCAGGGATGCTGTGGAAACAGCAGACACCGAGAAGGCCAACAGAACACTAGTCGGAACGGTCAGGAACATGGCAACGATCCAGGACCGGAGGAAACGGAAGGATACGGACACGAACAAGCAATCAGGTGGGATAAGTACACTGTGACGGGCGTGTCGATTTCTGTCAAGAAAAATCCGCAGGTTATTGGCAATCTGGCGATCGTCGAAACGGAAGGTGCCACCGGGGATTTCCCGCCGATGCCGGTCAATCCACCATCCGCAGCTGACACCGACCGGGGTCGAGCGCGACAATCATGGCGGGTTCGATCCCCTGTGCCGAGACAATCGCCTGTCCCGTGGGCAGATTCTTCAGACGTGCCCACAACGGACCCGGCACGCCGCCTACGGAATGTTGCAGTTTGCGGAGCGTCGGTTCATCTCCCAACCGCAGCATGATGCGATTGTTGCAGAGCGTAAACAGTTCACCAGGCAAATGTTGCGGAAACTGCGTGGCGAAGACCAGCCCTAACCACCGCTTGCGGCCACGCCGGGCGATTCGCTGAATCTGACCGAAGACCGCGGGCATCTGCGCCAACCGTTCCGCGGAGACGAATTCGTGCGCTTCTTCGATAATCACGACGGTCTTCGGCTTTTGGTCCGCTGGGGCGGCTTCGTAGAGCCGGTCTTGCGCATCAATAACGCCTCGGAGGACATCCGCAATGGCCAGATTGCGGTGTGTCGGGGAATCCAACCCCGCCAGATCGTAGATCAGCACCCGGCTCGGCGCGATCATTTTCTCAAAGCTCAGGCATTCGATGCTGCGACCATCTGGGGCACGGGCACCTGTGCGGTCGAACATTTCCGTGCGATACAAGGTCGAGATGAGCCGCACGGTTTTCCGCCAACTGGCCGCGTGACCGAGTTTTTTCTTGGTGATGTTAGCCTTTTCCGTCAAACGATCTGCATAACCGCGAAAACCGTCTGCATGAAGGTAGTTGTCTCCAACCTCATCACCCCCGACGACGGCACTGACGGCCTGGGCCATGTCCAGAACGTGTGCGAGTTTGAGATCCGGGTAGCCGGTTTCCTGGTCATCCCAGTCGCGGAGTTTGGCGGCGTGCTGCTCCGCATGAGGAACCAGACCGAGGCTAGTGAGTAGTTCTCCGGCGGCATCGTAGGCCGCGAGGAAGCGATCCGTTTGGGCTTCGTTTCCGCCCAGAATCTCGGCGGCGATGTCGGGAGACGTGTTAGCGAATTCGAGGCAGAAGCGGCGAAGGCGGGGGTGATCGGGGTCGCTGGCTTGTGCGTGTGTGGGGACAAGGAGATAGGTTCCGTTGATGCCTGCCGGTGTCATCCCCAGCGCGGACAGTGCGGGGACAATGCGGGCGGAATCCGCGGGTTTGTGAATGGTGGCGTACTCGCCTTCCACGTCCAGCAAGAGCACGCAAAACCCCGCCGCCGCCAGTTTCTCGATCCAGCCGGCGAGGAAGGTCGATTTCCCCGCGCCCGTGGTTCCCACGGCGAGCGTATGTCGCGGGATGTGTGCTTTTTCCGTACTCCGTAAACCCACCGGAAGCTGGTCGAACCCCACAGCCTGCCCCAGCCGCAGATCGCCGTCACACTGCAACGCGGCTCGGGTTTCCTCCGTGGAAAGGAGACGCACAGCACTATTCGGCCGGGGTCGCTGGAGCGGAACGATGGTTGCGCCGTCACGGAGTTCCCCCAGAATCGCCAGGCTGGCCCAGCCATGATAGGGCGGGGTGAACAACGATCCTTCCACTTGGGTAATCACTAGGGCCGGTGTCGTGGCTGGCAATCCCACGGGAGCCGCATAGGGGCCGCTCACCACTTGTGCCAAATACCGCCGACCATCTTCCGCACTTTCGACATACGCCAGAGCTTGCGATTGCCAGTGAGAAAACTTCTCATGTGGAAAGACGACGGTAATCGTGCCATCTTCCGCCTGTGGTGTATCGAACAGCGTGCGACCATCGGCCTGATCCGGCGACCATTCCGAAGAAGAATCGGCCTGGAACTCCGCAGCCACGGTTTCAGGAAGCGCGTTCGGAAGGAGAGCTGCCATCAGTGCTGTGCCGCGAGTTCAGGGAGGGCGATTCGGTGTTCCATTCTGGCTCAGGTGCGGATGTGATCCACTGACCCCACCAGATTCCCCATTCTGATGCGCATTCACAAGCGACATCGTCATGCGGAAACCTTGGCGGTGGGAAACCCGGCCACCCCCATTCTAACCCGAATATTTCACCTGTCCACTCCGTGAAGGGCTGACGCATCGGCATAATGTCTGGTATGAAAAGGAGTTACTACGCATCCACACGTCCACTCCGAGAACCGCCGCGATGACAGAGTGTAACCGCAATTCGGACTTCTCGATGCCCTCAATGACGCAATTCCAGACCCATGATGTCCCAGCCGGATGATCCGCACCCAACGCACCCTGCTGGCCCAACGTGTCCCAGAAATCTCCTGCGGATACGAAGACTTCAATGACCACAATGTCCTCCCGACAGATGCATTGTCCTACGCGGCCGGAACCTGGGATCGGCCGCGACGTGTGATCGTCAAGGCCGAGCATTTGTCCGGTCCCCGTGGGGGCAAGGCTAACCCCCGATTCGTGGTCACCAACCTGGCTGGCGATGCCCGGACCCTGTATGAGGACGTGTACTGTCAGCGGGGCGAGATGGAGAATCGAATCCAGGAGCAGCAGTTGGGACTTTTTGCCGACAGGACCAGTTGTCACCGATTTGTGGCGAACCCATTTCGAGTCTTGCTGGCGGCGGTGGCTGATGTCCTAGTCGACCATATCCGGCGAACGGCACTGGTTGGGACAGAGTTGTCCCATGCCCAGGTCTCAACGCTACGATTGCGACTCTTTCGGGTTGGGGGGCTGGTGGTGACGAGTGTGCGTCGGGTGGTGGTCCGTCTATCGAGCGGGTATCCGTGGGCGGGTCTGTTTGCGCACGCGGCGGCAATTTTGGGACGTCCCCGTCCCGTGGTGAATTCGGGATAAGGCGGGTTCAAGTCCGATCGTCGTCGCTTCCGGATTCCGGGGGTCAGGGGGCGTTTTGGCTGGCGGATCGACAGCCGGTGTATCACGGCGATTTGTCTTCATTCTTTCAATTGGCTGATTGTCCCCGACTCCGTGGTGAAATATTCGGGGTAGTCCGAGAAAATGGCCGCCAGTGTGTCGGCAAATGCTGTCGCAGCCTCTGCAAACGTCACTCCATGCTTTTGCTTTTGCTTGTTGGTTGTGGCTTTGATGTTGTCCCACTCAAATTCCATCGCTGTCCCCGATGTGATGTTCAGTGGCCACACTGGCATCATCCACGGTCGCCAAAAAATCGTCAAGGCATCGGAGTATGGGAGAGAAGGTTGTGCCACCAAGCCGCCATTATTCCGCCAGTCGGTCGGCGATCCAGCGGCGAGATTCCTCGTCGAACACCACCACACTCGGGAGCGGTGATTGGTAGTCGATGGTTTGAGCAAATCCTCCTTGTTCATAAGCCCGGATCACGGCGAGTTGCAGATCGATCACCGTATCCCGGTCATCCGGGGCGAGGGGGAGTTTGAACTTGGGGAGCCGCTTCTGGACGGTGGACGTGTAAATTTCGTACCGATCCGGCGTTGTGGCTCGGGTGACGGTCACAGTGTAATGATGCTCGGGCAAACCTTCACGGCTAAAATCGAGTGTCGGCTTCCCTTGCGTCAGCAGATCCAGTTCCACAATGGCGATCCGCTGCCGAAGGGCGCGTTCCCGATGCGACAAATAGGCTTGCCGCCCTGAGGTGAGCGTCTTGT
>JAIXLE010000226.1 GCA_026931725.1 Bacteroidales bacterium | reverse complement strand
GGTTCGGGCTTCGGAAGATAATCCAGCAGTGCGAAGGTCTTTTTGTACGCATCCGCTTTGGCGCGAACGGTCGGGTCGAGTGCCAGCTGAGACGCGATGGCCTGGGCTTCCGGTCCATCCAGTTCACCATCCAGGAATGCGATTAGCTCTGCATCATCGGCAACGGGGATGTCTGGGGTTTCTGTTGGTTCGCCCGGCAACCGGGGTTCGGGGAGTGGGTTCTCGGGGGTCATGGTGTATTCTCCCCGTGGTCCGAGTCGTGGTGGGGGGGTGCGGGAGGCGGTGCGTCCATGTAAATGTAGGGTTGCAGGGCGGCGCGGAGCTTTTCACGGGCGCGGGAGAGTAGCGATTTCACGGCTGGGGGGGTGAGTCCCATGACTTCGGCGATTTCCTGGTAGCCCATGTCCTCGAATTTGTTCAGGACCACCGCGAGCCGCTGGCGTTCATTCAGATCATCCAGCGCGACGCGGATGATCTGTTCCAATTCTTGCTGTTGGATGCGTTCCGTGGGAGGTTGGTCACGATTTTCGGTGAGGTTCTGCGTCGGCCAATGACCGCTGGACTGGGAATCGGCAGGCTCCAGCGGGACCACCGGGCGACGGCGGCGATCACGGTGCGCGTTCAGAGCCAGGTTGTTCGCAATTTTGAATAGCCAAGTCGAGAACTTGGCTTTGGGGGTGTAACTGGCTCGATTGCGATACACGCGCAAAAACACTTCCTGGGCCAGATCCTCGGCTTCTTCCCGATTGCCGACCAGATGATGCATGACGGCGATGAGGCGGTGTTGGTACTGTTCGACCAGTTCGGCGAAGGCGTGCGGATCGTCGGCCCGAACCCGGAGCATGAGTCGGATGTCTGGGTCGCGCAAAGCCATCATCGCGCTGGTCTGTCCGGTCATGGGGAAGCCAGGGGGGATGACCTATTCTTGACTACGTTCTCGGCGGAGTTGGCCACAGGCCGCGTCGATGTCGGCCCCTTTGCGTCGTCGCACCGTGACACTCACACCGTGTCGCCGCAGATGTTCGATAAAGCCGTTCAAGTCCTCGTCGCGGGGCCGCCGGAACGATAGGTCTGACACGGCGTTCCAGGGAATCAAGTTCACATGGGCTTTCCGGCCCCGGAGTAGATTCACAAGCTGACGAGCATGAATCGGTTGATCGTTCCGGCCACCGAGGACCACATATTCAAAGGTGACTTGTCGGCCCGTGGTCTGGAAGAAATAGTCGGCCGCGGCCAGGATTTCCGGGATGCCGGTTTGTGCATTCGTCGGCACAATTTCCGTACGGAGCAGATCGTTCGGGGCGTGCAGCGACACAGCCAGATGATATTGCTTCCCCAGGTCCGCGAGTCGGCGGATTTTCGCGGGCAGGCCAACCGTGGAAATGGTGATGTGCCGAGCTCCGATGCCGAGGCCGTGCTTGTCCCCGGCCACCGCGAGGGCTTGGAGAAGGTTGTCGAGGTTGGCCAGTGGCTCGCCGATGCCCATAACGACGATGTGCGTGAGGCGGCGATCCGGTGGTGTCAGGTTCCGCAGTCGCACGAGTTGTTCGAGGATTTCCCCAGCCGTCAAATTGCGGGCGACCCCGTTGAGGCCGCTGGCACAGAAGACGCAGCCCATCGCGCAACCGACCTGGGTGCTGATGCAGGCTGTGAATCGCCCTTCCTCGGGAATGAGAACGCATTCGATGAGGTGCTGATCGTGCGTCCGCAAGAGAAGCTTGTTCGTCCCATCTCGGCTGACGAGATGCCGATCGACCTGGGTACTGAACAAATCAAACGATTGTTCGAGTTCTTCCCGCAGCTTTTTCGGCAAGTCGGACATATCCGCGAACGCTTGCGCACGGCATTCCAGCACCCAACGGCGAATTTGGCGGGCGCGCAAAGGTGGCTGACCGTGTTCATCGAGCCATTGTCGGAGGGATTCCGTAGGCTGATCGAACAACGCGAGTTTCGGTGCGGTCGGGGCAACGGTCGGTAGTGGGACTATCATGATGGGATTGTAACCCGTGCCCCGAGAACGTCCAAGCATCTAGCGATTTCCGAATGGAATGCATCGGATGAGTCCGGTACGCTTGACAGGCCGAATTGGCCAAACGAGCCTGATGGCGATTCCGGGGAGAAAAGATTGGCGGCGTTTCGCCGAATTACCCCACACGAACACCCCGTTTGCGCAAACGGGGACCGCTTCCGTTTATTTTTCCACGAGAACCCGATGTCAACAACACCCCCACCCTCGGACAGTAGTTTCGCCGCCGCCTCGGTTCCATCACAGGTTCCGTCACAGGCTTCACCACCGTCTCCGCCGCGTGAGCGGGAAGTGAAGTTGATTAGCCATTCCAGCCTGTTCTATTGGTGGCCCGTCTGGTTCCTGGCGTTCTTCATGGCCTTGTGGACGTTCATCGAGAATCACCGCCTCGCAATTGTGCCTGCCCATGGGTTTGTACAGCAAGATGCCCCCGGCACTTACACGATGAAGTTCCCAGACGGCGAGACCACAATCCATCTGCAAGATGCCGCCCGTGTGAGTGGTAGTGACGAACCGGCTTTCCGCGCCCGCATCTCCGAGAAACCGTGGCTCGGGGCCATGTTCGTGATCGGATTGGTTGTGACGATTGTGATTACGAACGTCCCGCTGCGGGGGCTGTGGTCGTTTCTGATTATCATTCTCATCGTTCTGCTGGCGTTGATCGTTTCGTTGATGGGAGCCTGGGATGAGATTTTCAAACGACTGGGGAACCTGCACATTTACATTAACATGGCGGGCTATCTCTTCATCGGCACAGCGGTGTTTATCCTGTGGGCCGTGGCGACGTTGATTTTCGATCGCCGTTCCTACATCATCTTCACTCCTGGCCAGATTCGGGTTTGCGAACATATCGGCGATGCGGTGAAAACATACAGCACGCTCGGCGTGAGCATGGAGAAGCAGCGGGATGACCTTTTCCGGCACTACATCCTGGGCTTCGGTTCCGGTGATTTGGTGGTGCGGGTGGGTGCCGATCGGCACGAGATCAAATTGCCGAACGTGTTGTTCATCGGCTGGCAGTTGAAAGCCGTGGAAAACATGCTCCGCCAGTTTGCAATGACCTCAGCGGACTAATCCACAGAGGGTGGAAGCACCACAAGACAGGCTCCCAAAGCCGCTCCTTCCCTCGGGGGGGACGTTCCCCGAGGGAAGGCGGCCATCATTTTGCGGGGCCGTGGGGATTAACCGGGTGGAGCGGGTTCACTCTTCCGCACGCTCGCTTTCCCCTGGTTCGCCTGCCAGACCCGCAAGACGTTCTCGCCCAAAATCTTGCGGATGGTCGTTTCGTCGATACCGCGCTGCACCATGCCGACGGTGAACATGGGCCAGTTCGTCCAAGCCAGGCTCAAAGCCGCATCCGCATGACCTTGTGGACGCACAAAGCCATCCGCGGGCCAGAGATGTTCCCAACGTCCGTCGGTGCCTCGCCCGGACGCGGGCCGTCGGGGAATCTTGGCTTGCTCCTTCGCCTGATTCCGTGACAGATAGGCGACATCCGTACCGATGGCGACATGGTTCGGGCCAACGAGCTTGATGGCGTATTCGATATGATCCAGCAGCGCCCGGATGTCCGCTGTTCCCCCCAGGAACCGATCAATACAGCAGATGCCGATCAGACCATCCGTGTCCGCGATGGTCTTCATCGTATCATCGGGTTTGGCACGATAATGTTTATTCAAGCCAGCACAGGTGGTATGGCTCGCCACCATAGGGCGGACAGACACTTTGGCGGCTTCCCGGCTGGTGCGCCAACCGGAATGGGCCACATCGACAATCACGCCGAGTCGGTTCATCTCCGCGATCGCTTCTCGGCCAAAGTCGCTGATGCCGCCATCGTTCGATTCCCCTGCCCCATCGCCGAGCGGGTTTCGTCGATTGTAGGTCAGATGCATCATGCCGACACCGAGTTGCTGGAAGACGCGGATCAGGCTCAGTTCATCCCGCGTTGATCGCCAGCGCATCGGCAAGGGGACACCGTTGGTCGTGAAGGCCAGACAGTGCCGATCCGCCTTCTTGGCGGCGGTCACGTCCGCGGGGGTGACGGCTTTGGGCACTGTGTCCCGTTGGGTGTCCGTGGCGAAGGTGAATCGGGCCAGGCGTTTGAGGAGGCGGGTCGGTTCGTTCCCTTCTTCCCCAGCGTTCTGAAAAATGGCCGTGACCCCAGCCGCCCGCATCGCACTGAGGAACTCTGCCCGCTCGGCCGCATCGGTGGCCCAGCGGGTCATCATCATCTCTTCCCGCAAATCGGTCAGTTCGTCATCCGAAGCCCCGGACTCCTGCACTTTGCGGTAAGCGTCGCCATCCAGGGCGGCTCGCGGCGCGAAACCGTAGGCATCGAACACCAGCGCATCGGCATGGAGTTCCAGGCCGCGTTGGAGTTGCTGTTCCGTCGGCTTGAGGAGTTTGATGGCCGCTTGCCGAGCTTGCAGAATCGTTTCGTTATCGGTTGCGAACGGTTGCGCGGCCCGGCCCACGCTACTGAAACTGCCGCTGAAATTCAGCCAACCGACCGCGCTACATGCCGCGGAGGCGGTCAGAAATTGACGACGATCTGGCATGAACCATTCTCCAGAAAGGGTCAGTACAACTTGAGGAGTGTCACCGCGATGTCACCGCCGAAGCAGACGGCCACATCCGCATCATCGGAGCGAGCGCGGCTGTGATAATTGCCGACAGATTGGAACTGATTTTCACCCGCGTGTTGGTATTCCAAGGGAAGCGGGTGCGGGTCCAGCGGACAGAAAACGATACGCGGTTCGTGGTCGGTTGCCGCCAGATGCGGAAAATTCACGTTGTAGAAGGCTCCCCGGACGGGGGGGCGTTCGAGCAACTCCCGCATCACCCGCGATGCCCAGGCGGAAGCGCGGTTCCAATCAAACGGCCGATCCGGTTTGCGATATTGCGAAAAAGCCACCCCGGTCCAACCATGCAAGACCGCTTCCCGCACGGCGGCCACGGTGCCGGAATAATACACATCCGCGCCGAGGTTCCCGCCGTGGTTGATCCCCGAGATGACCCAGTCCGCGTCCGGCACCAGTTGGAGTAAGCCGATCCGCGCACAATCCGCCGGGGAACCGTGGACGGCGAAGCGATCCGCCCCGTGCGGTGTCACCTGCAATGG
>JAIXLE010000073.1 GCA_026931725.1 Bacteroidales bacterium | reverse complement strand
ACTCCGGGAAATGCCAAACAGTCCGGCCCAAGTTGGGGTCACTCTCTAGCCTGACCGCCCTTCTGGCCTCCGTCAAGCCAGGATTGCGGAACTCTCCATCCCCACAAAGGATGTGCCCCCTCCCGATTGATACGGGCGCTCTGACCTCTTGTCTCAACTCTCCGAAACGCGATAACATGATAGAGTCTCCCGGATTCTCCGGCCCGATTCCCAGACACCTGTTTCGGCGGGCAACCTATGCCGTTTGATCTTTACTGCCCGGAGTGCCAGACCCGATTGCGCCTGGATGAACAACCGGATGATGACGATGTCATTGAATGTCCGAAGTGCGCGAGTACATTCACGCCGGATGAATCGGAACCGCCGAAGAAGCCGAAACGATCGTCGCGGAAACCGGCGGCCCGCTCCAACAAGAAGAAGCCGAGCGCATCCGGTTCGGGGAAAGAGAAAGCGAACGCCCCGAAAGTGCGCACGGGAATTAATCCGTTTCTGCTGCTGGGCATCGTCGTCGGGGCACTCGCCGCCTACATTGCCGCCGCCTCGGCCACGATCACGGCTCTCAGCAAAGCGGGCCGGGTCACGGATATGATGGCCTATGTTCCCAAAGATGCCACCGTGGTGCGGGGGGCGAACCTCAAAATTCTCTCCCGCTATCCGGGTTACAAATCCGAGTACGACCGCTACGCCACCGCCCCGGTGGCCGCGGGATTGACCGCTCTGCAAACCGCCTCGGAATTGGAAGATAAAGATGCCTTCATCGACTACGTCCTCACCGGCACAACCAAAGATGGGACCATCCATGCCATCCGGTGCCGCGATGACATCGACGCGGAATTGCTGGGTCAGAAATTGAATGGTGTCTCCGTGAATGCCGACGGCATACCCTGCTTCCGACTACCTGCCACGGCGGCGGGGATTCTGGCTGGGGCCGTAATGTACATTCCGACGAAGCGGCATGTCGTTGTCGTGCGTGGCGGGGCGGGCTTACTGCGAAGTAGCCTGGGGAGTTACAAAGATGAGTCGACATCGTTCCTAGCCGATCTCACGGATGCCGGAGCGATGGCCATGAGCGGCCATACCTGGGTAATTCTGCTCGGGCAGGCTCAGATCGCCGCGAACTACGCCACTCCACTGGCTGAAGATAAGCAGCTCAAGAACCAATATGTCAAGGAAGCCGCGAAAGCGAAAGAATTGGGGGCATGGAACTCGTTCGGTGGCCGGGTCCGGTTCGGGGCGGCTTTGGCGTGTTCCTCTTCGGATGCCGCCTCTTCCGTGGCACGTTCGCTCCGGGAAAGCGAGTTCGGCAAAGGCGATGATGCCGAGTTCACCCGTGAATTCAAGAACGCATTTCCGGGTTCATGGAACAAAGAGTTCCGCGCGTTCCTCTCGGATATTTCCTTCGGCTCCAGTGGCGATGCGGTTTACTACAAAACGAGTGCCGGTGGCGAAACGGGGATCAAACTCTTAACCATTGTGGACATCACCGTGGTGGGATCGGCACCCCGCTAAACTTGGTCGATATAAGCGGATTTTGCCAGTCGTATTGGGGTGGTGATTGCTGATGCTGGAACCAACTGTCTCGTGCGACTGGCCACCGAATCGGCCTCCAGAATCATTGGCGGTGCTGGTGAGCGGCGGCCTCGATAGTGCAATTCTGCTCGCAGAAGCCGTTGCGGTCTATCCGCGGGTGTATCCCATCTATGTGCGGGTTGGTTCATTCTGGGAAACGGTGGAACAGGAGTATCTCCTGCGCTTTCTCACCGCCATCGCAACGCCCACCTTACAACCGCTAACCGTCCTCAGCCAACCCGTCACGGATTTGTACGGTTCCCATTGGAGCCTCTCTGGACAGGATGTGCCCGGCGCGGACACGCCGGATGAAGCGGTCTTTTTGCCGGGCCGCAATGTGCTACTCTTAGCCAAACCGTTATTGTGGTGCCATCTGCATCAAGTTCCTCTGCTGGCGACGGCACCGTTAGCCTCGAACCCGTTCCCCGATGCCACCGCGTCGTTCTACGAGCGATTGGCTCGCTGTGTCAGCGATGCGGTGAATGGGGCTGTTCGGGTGCTACGCCCGTATGCGGAACTGGGTTTGCACAAGTCCGACCTCCTCCGCCGGGGGGCATCCTATCCGTTGCAATGGACGTTTTCCTGCATTCGTCCCATGCAGGGTTTGCATTGTGGGCGCTGTAACAAATGCGCGGAACGATACCAGGGTTTTGCCGCCGCGGGACTTCCTGACCCCACGATTTACCATTCTCACCCCTGCTGAGGGTTCTGATGTTCCGAGTGACGAAAGAACTCAGTTTCTGTTATGGCCATCGGTTGTTGAACTACAACGGGAAATGTCGGAACCTCCACGGCCACAACGGCCGGGCTGTGATTACCGTGGAATCGCCGCAACTCGATTCCCTGGGCATGGTGGTCGATTTCACGCAATTGAAGCAGACCGTCGGCCAGTGGATTGATGCGAAACTCGATCACAAAATGTTATTGCACCGCGATGATCCGATTATCCCCGAGCTGATACGGTTAGGGGAACCTTTCGTGACGTTGGATGTGAACCCAACCGCGGAAAACATCGCCAAACGCATCTTTGAACAAGTTCAGGCGGAAGGCTTTCCGGTTGTGGAAGTGACACTGTGGGAAAGTGACACATCTTTTGCCACTTACCGAGGTTGAGCCGCGAGCGCACGGGGCGTTCCACTCGCGTAGGAAGCCGATTCATAGGCGGCCTGCGAATGCCCCGGCGAACGTGAGCGATCCGCATGCCCTTCCGGTTTTTGGATTTTGCCGAAACGGTAAACGTCTCGCAGCATCTGCCGGGCCTGCTCCTCAATCGGGACCGCTTCCAGCGCAGCCAGGGTGGAAGCGAGATTGTAACCGATGGATTTCAACTCCACCCGACCATCTTCGATAATGGCGTAATGCACATCCGGGTTTCCGTTCCGAGGCAGTCCGACTGATCCGGGGTTTACCACCGTCGTTTGGCCCACCTGAAGTTGGAATTGCTGGTGAGAATGACCAACACACAGGAAATCGACCGGATACTTGGCCAATTGCGAGGCCCAAGCCTCCGAGGTGGTTGGCACATATTCATCCATCGGATCGCGGGGCGAGGCGTGGACGAGGAGGAACCGCTTTCCCATCAAGGTCAACATGAGTGATGTCGGCAATTCTGCCAGATATTGACGATCATCCGGGGTGAGGCTGTTGATGGTGTACGGCCGGGTGGCCTGGGTGAGATAGCGAAAACCGCTGGATGCGGTGATGCCAACCCGTTGTGCGGACCCATGATCGTGATTGCCCCGCACGGTGTAGGCACAATGATTCCGCACCCACCGGATGCACTCCACGGGGCAGGGGCCGTATTCGACCAGATCGCCAAGACAAATGGCGAGATCATACGGCTCCCGGATCGCATCCAGTGCGGCCCAGTTCGCATGAATATCAGAGATGAGCAAGATACGCATGGTCCCTCCCGCGTTTGATCCTAGTTCACCATGCGGGGCGATGCTAGCATCGGATGCAAAATTCATGATAAAATAGAAAAGAGCATCGGAATAGTCAGCGCGGATTCGGATGATCAGACTGCCGAGCGGAAAAAAAAACACACTTCCAGAATTTCATCCGGCGGATTCGCTCCGTTTACCTCATCAACCGATCTCCGGCCCAGGCACATGCTCCGTCGCTGTCTCATTTGTTGTCACTTGGCCCGTTTGAACTCCTCGACTTTGTCTTCCGGGTCAACGGTGATCAGTTCGTCTTGTGTGAGTTTCCGAATCTGAAGCGTTTCTTTGCGCACGCCGTTGTTGGATTGCAGTTCGTAAGAGATTTTGTCCCCCTCTGTTGTGAATTTACCCGTCGATTCCCAGGCACCCCCGTCGGGCAAGGTGACTTTGAGCGTGAGTTTTCCGTCCTTGCTGAACGTCACTATGGCTACGGCTTGATCATCCAGTCCAGGCGATCGGACCAGTTTCCATTCACCCTGTAGCTTTTCGGCTGTCGTTTTCGCCTTGGCTTTGGGCACCGGAGCCGCCCGCGTTACGCTGTCTCCGCCCAACATCCCGATGCATCCAGCCATGAGTAGAGCGAGAAAACGCATACAGCACCTCGGAGTCAGAATTGTTACACTGATCGTACTCCGCGAACCGGCGTTGTACCATTCCCGTTCTCCGTGGATGGATCTGATGAACCCCATTCCTGCCGTGGTTGCTCTGGCTGTCATTCTGGGGGCCGCCCCCTGCGGACACGGTGCCGATACCGATACGAACCTGGCCCAGACCACGCAAGCGTTGTTTGCTTCGGTTCGTGCAGAGACGCTCCCCAACGGGTTGCGGGTCTATCTGCTTCCCGTACCCGGTGCCGCGACGGTGACGGTGAAAACGGCCTACCGGGTCGGTTCCGCTGATGAAGAACCGGGTCAGACGGGTTTGTCGCATTATCTGGAGCATCTTTTATTCAAAGGAACTGACAAATTCCTTCCCGGCGACATCGACCGACTCACCCAACGGAACGGCGGGCGGAACAACGCCTACACCTCTGAGGATATGACCGTCTACCACTTTGACTTTGCCGCGGATCGCTGGGAAACGGCTCTGATCATCGAAGCCGACCGGATGCGGAATACGCGGATCGACCCGAAACATGAATTTGAACAAGAGAAAGGCGCGGTCATCGCGGAACGGAACGGGGGAGAAGATCAGCCGTGGGATCGGGAATACAAGGTGATTTTGCCGTTGCTGTTCCCCAAAGATTCGCCGTATGGGCATCCGGTCATTGGCGAGGAAGACCATGTCCGCGGCGCGACCGCCGAGATCATCAAGCGTCACTACGACAAATGGTATCACCCGAACAATGCCGCCCTGGTCATCGTGGGCGGTTTTGACCCCGATCGGGCGATGGCTCGCATTACGCAGTTATTCGGGCCGATCCCTCGGGTCGAACTCGCCCCCCGGTTTCCCGCGCCGGGGCAGAAACCCCGCACCACGCCGATTCGCAAACAGTTTCCGTCCAAGTTTGATGTCCCTCGACTCGTTCTGGGGTTCAACACGGTCACGGCGGGCCACCCGGATGATTATGTATTCGATCTCCTCCAAATGCTGCTCACCGATGGTAAAACCTCACGCCTGTATCGCCGTTTGGTGGAAGAAGAACGCCTCGCCAACGCCGTCGGTGCCGCCAACAACGTCGGTCGTTATCCCGGTTGGTTCGAGATCAAAGTGGAACTCTTGAAAGGGAAAGACCAGGAACGTGCGGAGCGATTGGTCTTCGCGGAGTTGGAGCGATTGGCGCGTGAACCCGTGTCGGCTGCGGAACTCCAGCGGATCCGCCGGGGAATCGTGGCGAGTTTTCTTTTTTCACGGGAAAACATGCACAATCTCGCCGATGCCATCGCCCAGGCAGTGACACGGAATGATCTGGATTATCTGAAAACCTATCTCGATCGGGTGCTGGCGATCACGCCCGCCGATCTGCAACGTGTCGCACGAGAATACTTGACCCAACCGCGTTCCGTGGTTGTCTGGTCGATTCCTGAACACAATACCCAGTTGATCCCGTCCGAATCGGGACATCCCCGAACCCCGAATACTCGATATGCTCGTGCCAACCCCGTAACGGGTGGTCCGGTATCACCGCTGACCCAAGCACGCCGCCTAGTTCTGCCAAATGGTCTGACATTGTTACTCCTGGAAAATCACCGCTTGCCCATTGTCGTCGCGGAGGCTCAGGTGGCCGATGTGCGACTCCGAGAACCGGCCAAACTCTCCGGCGTGGCGGCCCTCATGGGAGAAATGCTGGAAGAAGGAACCACCCGGCGAACAGGAGCCGCCATCGCCAACCTGATCGAAAATGCAGGCGGTCAGTTGGTTTTTGATGCCCACGGTGGGACAGTGAAAGTTCTGAAACCGGATACCAATATCGGGCTAGAACTTTTATTGGATGGTCTGATGCGTCCGAGTTTCCCCGCGTCGGCGCTCGAACGCAAACGGGAGCAACTGCTTTCCGACATTGCCGATGTCGAGACTCAACCGCAGAATCGGGCACGCAACCACTTTCAGGCGTTGGTGTACGGTTCGCACCCGTTTGGCCGTTCCCGGCTCGGATCGCGGGCAATCGTTCAACAGTTGACGGCCCAGGATTTACGATCCTACCATAAACAAACCTTTGCCCCCGATACCACCACGGTGGCCGTCGTCGGAGATTTCGACACAAACGCGATTGTGCGACACATCGAACGGCTACCGGGAGAATGGAAACCTCTGCGAACGCGGAAACCCACTCCACCGGCACCGCAATCCGCAGCCCAACCGCGGGAAATCATCCTCACGGACCCGACCGCCGCCCAAACGCATGTCTACATTGGTCACATCGGTATTACGCGGAACAACCCGGATTACTACCGCCTCCTGGTACTCGATCACATTCTCGGCACCGGCCCCGGTTTCACGGATCGTCTCTCCGCGACGTTGCGGGATCGGCAAGGGTTGGCGTACACTGTGACCGCGCAAATCACGGCCACCGCGGCGGATCAACCCGGTTTGTTCCTCGGTTACATCGGCACCTTCCCGGACAAATACCGCTGGGTGCGAGAGGGTTTCCTCAAGGAAATTCGGCGTATCCGCGATGAGGAACCGACGCGACAGGAAGTGGAAGATGCGAAGCAGTATCTGTTGGGGAGTTTGCCATTCCGGTTTGACACCAATCAGCAAATCGCCTCGCAACTGTTGGCGGCGGAGCGGTACGGCTTGGGGTTTGACATGGTAGAGAAACTGCGTGCGGGGGTGTCCGCGGTGACACCGACTGCGGTGCAAACCGTGGCAAAGAAGTATTTGCATCCGCAGCAATTGGTGATCGTCGCGGTGGGGCCAATCGACGCAAGCGGCAAGCCGTTGCCGAAATCGGGGCAATAGTGCCGTTGGCTGTTCCCAGAACAGCCCTTTTTGATGAGGAAGGTTTTCGGCTACCACGAGGGCGATGCGTGTCCATGTCTGGTGGCTGGCATTGTCTTGTTTGGAGTGATATTCCTGGGAATCTGCACTAGAAGTGATCCGGGGGCCGTGCTAAAATCCCGTTGTTGGCACTACCCGGTAGTGTAATGGTAGCACAAGAGATTTTGGTTCTCTTTGTCAAGGTTCGAATCCTTGCCGGGTAACTGTAAATAACGAAGCCCAGCGAAACTTAATGTTTTGCTGGGCTTTTTCGTTTGTCTGCACGTCTGATGGTCGAAAATCCCCACAACATTCCCAAGGTCGTCTTCCGGTGGCGATCTTCGGGGAAGACGGGTCGGGAAGTCAGGATAGGAGTTCGGCCAAGCGATCGAGCGATCCGTGGCCGAATGGGGTAAACGTCTACCCACAAAAGAGACACCGCCCTAGGAGTTCTGTTCGCGTGGCAGACGCACCAAAGCCCAGGGGGCTTACGTTATTTCCCACGGAGTTTTTGCGATTGCCGATGCACCTCCGCGATGATGCGATCTTCGATGCCCTGTGCCCAAGGTGACGGCAGGCCATAATAAATCATCGACGTGGCTCCCTCGTAACCGCCTTCTTTCAAAACACGGTGCGAAGGGATGTACGCCATGACATCATTGGCATAGCCCATGACCCAGGTTTTTGGACCCAGTTCCTTCTTCAATCGCAACGAGTAATCGACCACGACTTCGCCGCCAAGCGTGACGAGATTCAGTTCACCGCCGAGCCGCCAGGTCTGCACGGGGTACGGATAAGCGGGTGGCAATTTGTCCTGGGTTTCGAGGTCTTTCAGCAACATCTTGGCCCGTGCGGCGATGTATTTATTCTTGTCGAGTGACTGTTGAATCAATTCGTCTCGATTGGGAATGTGCGCGAGTGCCAGTTGGATTTCCTGATAGGCGGCGGTGAAGGTCGGCTGCAACGGGGTCAGCGGTTTGGCCAGGACGGTATCCACCGCGGATGCGAGTTGCTGGCCATAATTGCGTGCGAGTTCCACGGTTCGACGCGGAATCGGGTTCTGATCGGCTCCGCAACCGGCGAAGAACAACGCCACGCTGCCGGGGTGAGATTTTTCCAGGTTCATCATGGCGAAACCGGGGTAGTCGCCGCACCATTTCTGAAAGCCTAATGTGGTTGCATGACAGGCATAGCCAAAAACGACACCCGTGAGTTGCCCCTTGACATTGCGAGCGGCCAACACGGGGACATCGTGGTCATTCGGCCCCTTGAGCGGGGTTCCGGCGGCGCGGAGTTTGGGAACGTCAGCCTCTTTGTTTTCCCGGCGGTTCACGGCGAACCCGGCTTGTCCGACCGCGTAACCGAGCGTCACGGGTTCCAGCTTGGCCACGGCCGCATCCACGGCGGTGAGCAGTTTGGCCGGGAGTTTCGTCGTATAGGTGATGATCTTCTGGGATTCCGCATCGTTGATGAAGTACATCGACCGGAGCGTTTTGCCGACCACCGGGCCACAGTGCGTGTGGGAAGTCGATAGGGCGATCGCCTCACGCGGCAATCGGTACTTGTTCATAATCAACTGACAGACATCGTGCGAAATGTCGCGGCTAATGCCGACCAGATCGAGTGTGATGAGAACGGCACGTTTCCCGGCGGCATCTTCGAGGACGGCGGCTTTGGCCCAGAGTTCCGTTTCCGCGCCGTTCGCCGGGGCCGTGCGGGAAGCGTACCCGGACATCCACATCGGTTCGGTCGGTGTGATGGCGACCTGGGCGAACCCTGCTTTCCAACTCGGTTCCGCCGCCGGGATTGGCGAGAATCCGAACACCGTGGTCAACAGTGTCATTACCAACATTCGTTTCATGGTTACAGCCAAGATGGGGAGAAGGGGGGGGTGATGGGTATGCTACACGTTCGCGGGAAGGGAGTCCAGCAGTTCGTTACCAGTGTGCAATTGCAGAATGGCCATCACAAGCGATGGCCATTCTGACTACGATGCCCCGCACGCGCACAGGCACAACCCGCCCAGGGGAACATGTCCCGCAGACAGGATGAGAAGGCTTTATACATCTTTGCGTCCGAACCCCACGACACCGACGACCGCCGCGAGCAGGCCCATACCCACCCCACAGCTAATGCCTTGCCAGAGGAGGGCCGGGTTGTACTGTCCGCGTAGCACGGCATTGAGTCGACTCATGATCCGATCCGGTGTCGGGTACGGGTCTGGGAGAATCGACACGATGAATAACCCCCCGTACAGCAGTACCCAGAAGACCGTGATGCCCGTGACTGTCCCATGACTTAAAGCCCCAATGGTCACGCCCCACGAGGTGACCGCGACCAGGACGGCCGCAATCAGGGCAATCGCCGCGATTCCGCCCGCCAGGGTCAAATCCGGGTCGAGCAGGAAATGATGCGCGGCCAGCACAGCTCCGGCGAGAACCATGAATGTCACCAGGATCATGATGAGCCGTGAGTGCCACTTGGCCAGAAAATACTGATGTCGGCTAATCCCACGGCTCAACACGGCATCGGCCACCGTGGATCGTTCCGCAGCGATCCCGCTCACGGACAACAGCGCGATCAGCCCCAAACTCACGGCCACCAATCCCCGCAACAGATCGCCGCTCCGTTCCGAGGCGGCTTGGACAATTCCGGCTTCCCGATGGATGCCCACCTTGTACAGAATCGACCCGGATGCCGCGATGACGGTCATCAGCACCCAGAGCCGGTAGACCCAACTGCGGAACGTCTGCCGTAAGTCGGTCTGGAGTACAGCCCAGTACGGCAACAAGCGGTTGAAGCGGATATTTCCAGACGATGTCGGGGAGTCCATTCCTAAGTCCTCGTGTCGGTCAGCCCGACTGGCCCAGGGTCCATTGTTCCATACGGCGGTTCATCTCGGCATCCCATCTGGCTGGTCACGATGGCCTTCAAAGGGTTTTAGGCCGCCTCCGCGGGTTGATACAGGCGGGTGAACCCGCGGCTTTCCTCTTTCTCCACCAAATCCAGATACGCTTGTTCCGTCTGCATTCCGACACTGCGGACACTCACGAGCGTGACTTTATTATCGAATAGTGTCTGGAACACCTGCGCGAGAATGGCGGTGTTCGGTGTGTCATCGGTCAATTTCAATTCCAATCGACGATGCCGCAGCAGGGCGGAGAGGCATTCTTTCAACCCCCGCACGGCGGTCACGGCCTTCGTGATGGACTTTTGATCGCCTTCCAGATCGAGTTCATAATGATTCTTGCGGATGCGGCCTTTCAAATCCTGGAGCGAACCGTGGAAGATGAGTTGTCCCTTGTTCAACACCGCCGCATGATTGCAGACCTCGTCCACATCGGTGAGGTTGTGGCTACTGAGGATCACCGTCTTCTCGGCGGCGAGCGTCTTGATGAGTTCCAACATGCTGCGACGGGCTTCGATGTCGAGCCCGTGAGTCGGTTCATCCCAGATGAGCAAGTCCGGTTCGTTGATGAGGCTGGCCGCGACGGCGAGGCGCGCGGTCTGACCTGGGGTGAAATAGGCGATCGGATCCCCCGCATGGCCCAGCAAATCGACCGCACGAATCAGCATGGCCAGTTTGGGTTTCCGCGCATTGGCGGTCATCCCGAATAGTCGGGCGATGTAGTCGAGGTACGAAATCGGGGTCATCCCGCGCGGAAACTGCGGGTTTGTTGGAATGTAGCCGATCCGGCGGCGCAGATCGGCCGCGCTGGGGCACATCGGCTTACCGAAGACCTTGGCTCCACCCGCCGTTGGCCGATGTAAGCCAAGAACCAAGCGGAGGAACGTCGTTTTTCCCGCCCCGTTCGGGCCGAGCAGTCCCAGAACCGCGCCCGGCTCAATCGACAAAGAAACGTCATTCAGGGCAATCTGGCGATTTTGGTAAATCTTCGTCAGATGGGAAGTTTCCACCACCAAAACCGCAGCGGCATCGGCCACGTGACCCCCTCCTCATGGTGCATCTTGCGGACGCACGGTTGCGATCGGGGGAATAGCGTGACCGCAGAACCGGAGCAAGAGCAGATTCCCGATTGGCCATCGCCAGTAGGAACGGGGCAACGTGCCGGGCACGCGGGACCAAGTGAACCCCACACGAAATCGCCTTTCATTCTGAATGGGGTTCCCAGCGCATGAGGCGATGACTTATCTCAGGCCGAACCGTGGTGGGAGGATCACACGCCATTGCTGTTCCTGTCGCCGGAGGAACAGATTATCCTCGTAGCCGTGGCGATGTTGGCCGTGCCCGCTTAGGAAGACTCGAACCGTGGCTTCCGTGCCATGTTCATCACACGTCCGCACGGCCACTTTTTCCGGGTCAAAACCCAATTTGCGGCGATACGCTTCCAGGCGGCGACCGAATTCCGCTCGGGGAAGTTTCTGGGAAACATCGGGATGCAGCAACGCATAGACCGCTGTGGGGTTCTTCTGAATGACCGCTTCGTAAAAGGCACGCACGGTTTCGCGTGACCCGGTGTCCGGCGGCAGTGGTGCGGGAGACTGCCCACAACCACTGGCCAGCAACCATATTGGCAGGCAAAACGGGATGGCGGTTTTTATGGGTAGGTGCTGTCCACGGTCAGAACATTTTTATCAGGGTAAAGGTCCACCACGGATGCATCCCACGACGCGGTGACAACGTGGCCATCCAGGTACAGGCTGTTGGCAACCTGTGTGTGGCGATCGTGGGCGATCCACGGTTTGAGGACACCTGTCCCTAACCAGATGTCGTAATCATCCTGCCGCGGGTCGCCGTCGTTCTCCAAAGTGAAGGCAGTGGCATTACGTTCTGAGAAGCAGATGAACTCACTCGTGCCAACCTCGTTGATGAATCGCATCCGGGTCCAATGGCCGTAGCGCCGTGATTTGTGACTCAACAGAGAGTTCATGAGATAACTGGTCCGATGCTCGACACCATCCACGGTATTGGTATCCGGGTCCACAAAAGGCTTCCGAATCGAGGTATCGCTGGGGCATCGGTAGATGGCTTCACTGGGGAGAATGATGCCCTGCTTCGATAAGCCTTCATCCGCCTCCTGGGCTCCACCGATGTATGGCATGAGTTTGTCTTCCCAGTAGATTTCCGCAAAGGAGTTGATGTTCCCATTATTGGAGGCCACATCCGCATCAAAACTGTGATGCAGGAAAAAGTTCCCGTTGGTCGCATCGTAATATCCATGAACTGCTAGACCGATCTGGCGTAGGTTATTCTGGCACTTGGCACGAGCGGCCGCCGCTCGCACTTTCTGAACGGCGGGCAGCAATAAGCCAATCAGAATGGCGATGATGGCGATCACGACCAGAAGTTCAATGAGGGTGAACGCGCGACGCAGAGGAGGGTTGGGCATGGCGGATCCATGACAGCAGGTGCAGTGTTACGGAACAAAGAAATATCGTACCCGCTATCTTTCTCGCGGCTCGAATTTTTTGTCGAAATGCCCGCAGAACCGCGGAAAAGTGACCGAACTCTTCTGGAGAGAGATTCCCCAACGGCGCAGTCGAGAAAGGCGGTCGCATAAGACTCAGGCATCAGCGTGAAATGAACCTCCCGCTTCCTTGGGCCGGATGGTAACGCCTCACTTGGGGATGGTTGGTGAGCGGGTCAGTCGTTCGGCGATGGGACGAATGCATCGCGTTGTCGGTGTGTATCTTACAAGCACATCCACTCTCCATTTCGTATGAACGGGGACACCGATGATCTCCACAATCGCCCAGCGACTTCCCCTCACCGATGCCACACTCCGCATTCTGGATTACGTCTTCGACCACGATTTTCTCGCCGATGTCTTCTCACGTTATCGCGGACGCTCCTACCAAGATGTCCTCACGTTCCTCCAACGCGTCCACCTCCTCACCGATGTCCTCATTGGGCCATAGCGCTCGTCAGGACTTGGCCACCCGGCAAGCGATCTGCGGACCACATTGGAGTATCTAATATCGTGTCGGGGACTCTGTCCTGATACACGCACCCAGTGAGGCTGTCCAATTTTGAGAAGGAGGAACGGAACCGGAGAGGAACACAACCGGGGACGATAGTCCCCGGTTGTCCAACAAGTGTAGATTTTGAGACACCCACATCGGGTTCGTGTATCAGGGAGTTCTCGCGAGCGGTTTTTTGGTCTAGTAAATGGGGGGCCACCATAGTGCAAGCGCGTCCGTGATCGCGCCATCGGCATGCCTTTGGGGCCAGTGACACCGTTCGGCTCACGGCGCATCGAACGCTTGCCCCAAGGAAGTGTCGTTGCGGTGCAGCCCCGCGCGGGGGAGTCCGGCTTCATTCCTGTAAATGTCATCACCATGATAACCCGCTTGCGGTGATGTCGAAAAACGGACGTTGCCCCCCGTGAACAAAATGTTCTGGCCGCGACCGTGGACATTCGCGTCCCGCTGGGGAAGGTCCGCCGCTACGGGAACCCAGTCGCTGCTTCCTTCGGGGTGGTCGCCCTGTACGATCCCGTGAAGGGCACCATTCGCGGTGCGATACCCCAACGTGTAGGCATAGTTGATGGGAGACGCGATCCCTGGCATGTCCAGAGCCGATTGTACAGGGCAGGTGATGATCGTTTCTCCGGTGAGGTGCCCATTTCGACGCAATTCCAAACCCACTTCCCGAACCACCGGCACCCCTGGCGATCCCACCTGCGGATACCGCCCCATGTGGACATCACCGTAGCTCACCAGAGATTGATGGACCTGCCGCATTTGGTCCTGACAGGCGAAGACTTGACTATCACGGCGGAATTTTTCCAGGCCGACCAGGAGTATCCCGCCGACTACCACGGCAAAGCACGCCGCTACAGCCACATCGACCCGTCGGAACCATGTCGGGATGAGAGGGGCATCGAATTCCTGCGGGTGAATCTCTCGGTAGTGCCGGGCGATGCGATGCGCAGAGGGTTCGACCCCATTTGTCTCAGATGGGCGCGGGGTTGATCGTACAAGACGCTGAGCGACGATAGCCTCGGCTGTCCGTGCGAGTGTCTGATAGACGAGATCGGCGGGTGGGTGGACGGGTGCGTGTTCGGCTTCTTCTTCCAACGCGAACAGCACACGCCGCAAGGCTTGGAGGCGCACCGCATCATCGGGAGAATCGGACAACCGTGATTCCACGGCTTCCCGTTCGGCCGGGGAGAGGTCGTCGAGAAGGTAACGCAGGAGCATTTCATCCATGGCATCAACTCAATACGGTAGCCGGTCAGAACCGGGTCAGCGTTCTGGGGACTCACCGCAGGATTCCGCGGATTTCCAAGTATCGGCGAGGCGTGCGAGGGCCGCATGTAACCGCGATTTCACCGTCCCGAGTGGCAACCCCAGCGTGTCGGCGATGTCCTGATACTTCAACCCTTGAAAGTAAGCCAGGATGATCACTTCCCGGTGCAATGGGGGCAGTTGATCCACCGCATCCCGTACAGATTGTTGCTGTTCCGCCGCCGCGACCTGTTCTTCCGGGCCGGGGTCAGGGGATTCCAGCAGTTCGTACAGTGATTTGGCACTTCCCGCGTCTTCGGAGTCGTTCGATAAAAACGTATCTGTTCGTGTGTCCGACCGGCGCGCCCGGCGACGCAGGGCATCAATCGCCTGGTTGGTCGCAATGGTATACAACCACGGTCGGGCTGGCCGACCGGGTTCGTACTGTTGAATTTTCAGGAATACCTGGGTAAAACTGTTTTGGAACACGTCCGCAGCCAGTTCTTCATTCCCGGTATAGCGTTTCAGATAACCAAAAAGTTCCCGTTCGTAGCGACGGACCAACTCGCCGAACAAATCATGCGCACCGGAACGAATCCGCGTCAGCAGATCCTCATCGGAGAGTCGAGCGATGGAGTCATCGGGTCGAGACACCCTGTTATCCTTTACGCCGCCGACCGGAAGTTGGTTCGGATTCGTTTCGGGGATTGTGTGCAGGGTATGACACCGATCACCGGGGCATCCGTCAAGCCGACCCGCTGGATAAGTGCGAAATTGTGTGCGGATTTCCCCTTGCGGGAAACCCGGAAACGTGCGTTAATCCGGTGCCTTATCGAGTGTCAAGGAGGACTCGCGGTGGTTTCGGACTTGATCCCGATGTGGGCGTTGACGCAGGAAACGCGGGTGGTTTCCCCAATGCCCGATGTCGCCGTGGCCGCGATTCCGTTGTTGCAACAACTACGAGACACCTTGCTGGTGGCAGGGCGGTTTCGGGAGGGTTACCGTCGGCACGCGGCCCGCTCGTCTCGCATTTGGAACGAACCGCCGCTGTTCTTCTTTCAACAGGCGCAATCCCGCGCATCGTCACCGGAATCAGAATCAGAATCAGAATCACCACCGCAAGCATCGTCGCCCCAGGAGCGGCATCGTGACCCAGTCGGTGCGGCGGCTTGGGCGGCTTTGCCTCATCTTCTCGATGATGCCCTCTCTGTATTGGCCTCGTCCGTGACGGCGCGTCATACCGCGCGGGCCGTGACGGGGTTGGTGACCGCCGCGGAGTCCCTCCAAACCGAACATCCCCATATTCGGCAACTCGTTGAAGTGCTGGCCGTTCTGGATGATGCCGTGCTGGTGATCGTGCATCCCGAAGCCCGTGCCGGTTGGCGAGTGGTCGTGTCTGGTGTCACGGATGTGGGCCAGTTGCAGATTCTGTTGGCGGAGGAATGGCGTGACCATCCTGCCCCGATGCCGTTATCGGGTTCCCGTCCATCGCACCCGACCGTGGCCGCGTGTCCAGATCCAGCCGCGAGTTCCAATCAGACGGTAGAATCGCATTTTCAATTGTATCAATCGGTCGCTCTGACCGCAGATGGAACGGTGCCGGGCGGCCTCGCGGGTGTCGAGCATTGGCTCTGGCCGGGCGATGCCCTCGCGGCGATTCCGCGTGTGCAGGGGGAGCGAATTCTGCTCCTGGGTGAACCCGTCTATCCCTTATCCTGGCCCGCGGTGCGGCGTGCCCCATTGGTACAGGGCCGTCTGACGGTGTTGGAACGCTATTCCCCCTCTCAGGTTACGCACTGGTTGGAGGCTCGCATCGGGCGATCTCTTCCCGTTTCGCGTCTCCGTCAGGCGGCTTGACCATACACTGTGAACATGAATGCGCTGCAAGAAGCCCTGGCCGAAGGGCAACTCTCGGAAGCCATTGCACTTGTGGAAGCCACGCGAGCGGCTCAGCCCCAGGATGCCGCGACCGGGTTGCTGTTGGCGGAATTGCTCCTCTTTGCCGGGCGATTCTCGGAATCGCGTGCCCAACTGGATACGGTGGAGTCTTCTTCACCCGATTGGCCCGCCGTGCGACGTGGTTATCGGCGAGTGATTCGCGCGGAATGTCATCGCTCGGAACGCGGAAAACGACCACTGGTTTTGGTGCAACCCATTCCGCGCCACCTGCGCCGTCGCTGGCAAACAGGGCGTGCCATTCAGCAAAAGCAGCTGGAAGAAGCGGAAACGCTTGTGGATCGCGCCGACCAATCGACTCCGTTTGTGATGGGGCATGTTGATGGCCGTGAGCTGGAAGGGCTGCGCGACGCGGATGATCGGCTCGCATCCGTACTGGAATTGTTCATCGGTGGCACATACGCCTGGGTTCCGTGGGAGGCCATTCAACAATTGCGTTTGGCTCCGTCACGCCATCTCTTCGATACGGTGTACCGTTCTGCCGAACTCAAGCTCCAGAGCGGTCAGGAATTCGCAGTTGTGGTGCCGTTGCTGTATCCTGCTTCCTACCGAGTCGCGGGGAGTTTGGCGTTGGGGTTAGATACAGACTGGATCGAAGCGGGCCGCCTTTCGGTCGGTGTGGGGGCAAAAACGATCTTCGCCGGTGAAGAGGAATTGCTTTTACGGGAATGCACCCAGTTCGACTTCCGCACCTGAGCGGAAACCTGTTCAAGCACACGCGCACGCGGCCAGGGTTACATCATCGGGCTTAATGAGCGTGAGCGTTGCGCGCCGACGGCCAACGGTGGCAGGAGCGCATTGCCCAAGATGCTCCCAAAGACCATGATGCCGAGCAACCCACCGACGACCGCGACAAGCGAATCTCCGGCGCGCAGGCTCACTGGCAGTTCCCACATGCGCAACCAGCCCTCAATTGCTGGGGGGAGATTGGGCGAACGCACGCTCGTCATCAACACGGCAACGGTGAGCAGGACACCCGCCAGAATCCCTTGCCGCGTACCAATCCCGGTATTCGCGCCCGCCACCACTCCGGCCAGTATCAACAGGATCAACGCAATTTGTAAGTCCACATAGGCGAGCGTGGCCGGAGAACCTAAGTCGAGCGCGGCACCGAAGATTTTTTGAATGCCTTGCCGGATCGGATCCGCAGTGGCAATGGCCGCCATGCCCAAAGTGCCCGCCAGGATCACCCGAATCCAGTTGGTTGGCCGGACAATCCCATTGCTGGCCGAGTCCTCCACCAATTGCAGAAGTGAGCTTCCCCGTGACGATTCCCGCGTCGACTTTGGGATCTCGGCTGGGCCGGGCCAGAACCGGGCACCAAAACTGCCCGCCAGGGCCGCCGTCACAACGAGAAGAAAACCGAGTCCGACCGCGATTGGGGTCACTCTGATTCCCAAAGCGGAGTCCGCGAATAGAAAAGCGATTCCGGCCAGGGTTCCCACCACTGCGCCGCTAGCTAGCCCGCTCGGTCGCCCCACTCCCGCCGATGCCCCGCCAATGCAGACGGCAAGGAGTCGGAGAAAAAACGCCGTGGCGATCCCCGTGGGTGTTGTCCACCAGTTCGTCGCCCAGTCCTCGGTCTGCATGGCCAGTGCAATCGCCCATTCCCGCAGCCCAACCGCGAAACCCGCCGCGATAACCGTTCCCACCACGATCCGGCCCAATAAAGAGGGGCGAATCGGACTGGGCGGTTCCGGGGGACGGTCCAGAGCCAAAGCAAAGGCTTCTGAAGGGGAAATCAACCGGAGTCCGCACTGAGGGCAAACCGTCTCCCGCGTGTACGTTCCGGCACAAGATGTACAAAAGAGTTTCATAACCCGGAGGTTCCGAAGGAGCGGGCGAACCGACGGGGCCACAACCCAACCGTAGAACGCAAAATCCGTCCGCGTTGTGGGCCGTGCCTCACATTCCATCAAATTCCAGATAGGGCAAGAACCGGGGTGGTCGGCGCTTGTGGGTGGCCTGCTCGTAGGCATAGGCCAATTTCAAGAGTGTTGGTTCGCTCCAGGCGCGCCCAAAGAAGGACAGACCGACCGGGAGTTCCTGCACAAACCCTGCTGGCACCGTGATATGCGGATACCCCGCGACCGCCGCCGCGCTGGAGCAACCCCCACCGCCGCCACCGCGTCCTGAGTACAGCAGATCGACTACGGCCGCGGGGCCATTCGTCGGAGCCACGAGCGCATCGAGTTTGTGCATGTCCATGACGCGATCGATTCCTTCCGCACGGCTAAATCGCAGACAGGTCGCCCGTGCTTCCTGGTATTTTTTCTCGGTGAGTGGCCCGCATTGTTCCGCACGGAGTAACAGTTCCTGCCCGAAGAACGGCATTTCCCGGTCTGCGTGATCGGTGTTGAACGCGATCAGATCGGCGAGCGTGCGGACCCGTGCGGTTGGTCCGAGCGTGGCCAAGTAAGCATTCAGGCCCGCGCGAAACTCGTACAGCAACACGGTGATTTCGTGAGAACCGAATCGGCAAAAATCCTCATCGCCCACCGGATCGACCAGCACGGCTCCTGCGGATTGCAGCGCCGTGAGCGCTTCCGCCAAGAGCCGATCCACCGCCGGAGAGAAGCCGAAATACCGCCGGACCACCCCGATGCGTGCCCCCTGCAACCCCTTCGGATCAAGGAATCGCGTGTAATCCGGGGCGGGTTTCCGCGTGTGCGTGGCGGGATCGTCGGCATCAGGGCCAACGAGGGCATTGAGCAGAATCGCGGCATCGCGCACCGTGCGGGTCATCGGCCCGGCGGTGTCCTGAGAGGCGGCAATCGGGATGATGCCCGTGCGACCGATCAATCCGACAGTGGGTTTGAGGCCGACAATACCACAATGGGAAGCAGGGCTGACGATCGAGCCATCCGTTTCGGTGCCGATGGCCCCCGCACAGAGGCCCGCCGCAACGGCCACCGCCGAACCGGAACTGGAGCCAGAGGGGTTCCGATCGAGAACGTAAGGGTTTTTTGTCTGGCCGCCGCGCGCACTCCAGCCGCTGGTGGAACGGGAAGAGCGGAAGTTCGCCCATTCGCTCAAATTCGTCTTGCCGAGCAGCACCCCGCCCGCCGCCCGCAGTTGTCGAACCACATGCGCATCCTGTGGAGGCCGTGCATCCACGAGAGCCAAGGAACCGGCCGTCGTCTGCATCTTGTCCGCAGTGGCGATGTTGTCTTTGATCAGAATCGGCATTCCGTGCAGCGATCCGCGTCCGCGGTTGGCTTTTCGTTCCGCATCGCAAGTCCGAGCCAGTGCGAGGGCATCTGGGTTTGTTTCCAACACACTCCGCAGACGTGGCCCAGCGCGGTCGATCGCGGCGATGCGGGCTTGATACTGTTCCACCAACGCCACCGAGGTGAATCGGGCAGAATCCAGCCCCGTTTGCAGCTCGGCGATACTCAATTCCCCCAAGGGAAACGGAGGAATAGCCGCGGAAACCTCACCGCTTCGTACCAGCATGGCCGTGGGACCAATGGCCATACCCGTCAGGAATTGTCGACGATGCAGGCGGAACATGGTGAGACTCTCACAAGAATAGCGAAACGAAGGAACGGCCCCACATCCGAGTTTCTCAATCGCACCCTCACCGCATCCCCAGCCATCCGTTTAGGTGTAATTCTTATCAAATGGCGAATCAACGAGGAAAAGCATAGATTCCCGGCAAAAAATCTGCTACATTCTGTAAAGAGTTGTACCGTGCAGGTGGATGACACAAACGCGGTTGGGCGGAGGGGATCGCTCCACCCTCCGGGCGCTGGATATTTGTGTGGTGTATCAATTCACTCTGCGGATATTATGGTGGTGAGTCGCTATTCGGATCGCTCGTTCAGTGGAGTGCCCACTTTGGCACGCAATTCTAAGCGACAATTCATCACGGTTCGGGAATTTTTACCGGAAGCTGGGGCGATCCCGTTTCCAGGGTATAAGCTGCTGCGTCTACGCGGACGCGGCGGCTTTGCGACCGTATGGGAAGCGGAAACGCCCGACGCGGGCCGGATTGCCTTGAAGTTCCTCTCCACGCAGAATACAGGGAATACCACACGGGAGTTGCGGTCCTTTCAGGCACTGCAAACTTTGTCGCATCCGAACCTGTTGAAAACACACCATGTCTGGTCCATCCCTGGCATGATCGTGATCGGCATGGAATTGGGTGATGCGTCCTTGCTCGATCTGCTGATGCTCTATGTCGAAGAATTTGGCAAACCACTCGAAGTGGAAAAGCTCTGCCTCCATATGGTACAGGCCGCCCAAGCGCTCGACTTCCTCAACGCTCGCAAACACCGCATTGATGGTCGCCTAGTGGGCTTGCAACATGGGGACATCAAGCCGAACAACATTCTCCTCATCGGCGATGCCGCCAAACTCGCGGACTATGGGTTGGCCACGCCCACGTTTGGACCGAACACACCCTGCCCCCGCCACGGCACCGTCGAGTTCTGCGCCCCGGAAGTATTCGGTGGCTATTTGACCGATTATTCCGATCAATTCAGCTTGGCTGTGACCTACTGTGTCCTCCGAACCGGGACGTTCCCGTTCCCGACCCCGCCGATGGGGAAAGAAGGATTGGTCAAGAATTATCAACGCCCAGAACCGAATCTTTCCGCGTTGAGCCTGCCGGAGCGTGCGCCTGTGGCACGGGCTTTGTCGCCCATTCCCCAGCAACGGTTCCCGACGTGTGGCCTCTTCCTTTCCGCGATCCTGTCCGCACTCAAACTCCGAGCGATCACGAATTCTGAAGATCAGCTGGAAATCGTGAGTACCCGTGATGCCCCCGGTTCCTCGACCGAGTTTGTCGTCTAAACCCGGTTGCGCGTGTTCTTCCGACCCGAGCAGACGTTATAGTGTTAGCAGGACTGGCCCGCGTTTCTCCTTGGCCGCATCATGCTGACACCGTTCTTCGCCACCGCAATGCGGGCACCCGCTCGGCAACGGAGCTTTCGCTATCTGGCCGTCGCCCATGTCGCCTTCCTGGCCGTGCTGGCACAGGGGGTGAGCCGGGCTACGGAGCAACAATCGCTGGAAATCGCCGGGAATCTCCTCCTCATTCTCGGCATCGTTGAGGGAGCGGCGATCATCGGTTGGCGGTTGACGCAGCTTCCCAAAAGTCAGGCTCTGGAATTTCTGTTGACCTCGCCGGTGCAACCGAAGCGGGTGTTTCTCGCCGAAGCAATGGTTGGTGTCGCGCGTTTTTCCTTGGTCTGGCTCGCCGGGTTGCCGATCCTGTTGGGGTTAGCTGTTCTCGGTTATGTGGAGCCGATCGACATACTGGCTCTGGGGGGGTTGCCCTACATTTATGGGATGTTTGCCGGGTTCGGTCTGACGGCTTGGGTGTACGAACCCGTGGCGATCCGCCGGATTGGAGAGATGATCGGCCTGTTCGGTGTTGTCATCTATCTGATCGTCGGTGTGCTGGCGGGGGAAAATCTGCTGCAATGGTTGATGGCGTTGCCGAATACCCTCCGCGATGTCCTGTATCACTCGATCATCTTTCTCACCAGCTATAACCCTTTCGGTGTCGTCCGGTATTGGTTCCTCCGCGATGATCCGTTTTACGTTCCCGAAGTCGCTTGGGTGCGGATGCAAGCGACTTCGCTTTTCGCCGGGCTGATGATCGTCGCCACGGGCATGCGGGGAATGTACCGATTGCAAGGCCACTTTCACGATCGTCATTACAAACCGATTTCCTCGCGTCGGGCTTCGCAGCAGGACCGCATCGGTGATCGTCCACTGACTTGGTGGGCGGTGCGGCGGGTGATGGAATACAGCGGTCAGGTTAATCTTTGGCTGGCAATCGGGTTCGCGATTCTGTACGCCGCCTTCATCATTGCGGGGGACCGTTGGCCGCCGTGGCTGGGCAAGGCCGTTTTTCAACTCTTCGACAAATGGGGTGGGGCTCCGGTGGTGACGTGTGCATTGTGCGTGCTGGCCGCTGTCCCGGCGGTGTTCCAATATGGGTTGTGGGATCCCACCATTCAGGACCGTTGCCGGCGGTTGGAATTGCTCGTCCTGACGGACCTAACCCCCCAGGACTATTGGCACGCCTCCGCCAGTGCGGCCTGGGCACGCGGTTACGGCTACCTGATCGGGGCCGCGCTGTTATGGGTGGCGTTGGGCGTATCGGGAACGTGTTCGGAAATGGAAGTCATCGCGGCCGTGGCGGGAGCCGGGATGCTCTGGTGCTTTTCGTTTGCCGTGGGATTTCGAGCATTTGCGACCGGCATCGGTGGCGGCAGCATCGCCCTGGTTATGACCTTGGGAATGCCCGCTCTGCTGATCGGGTTGCTGTGGTGGCATCTCGGCTCAGTCGCCGCCTTCACGCCCATCGGGTTATGCTATCTTCCCGTGGCCCCACAGCACGGAGTCACGGAATACTGGATTCTGGCCATGGCCGTTTACGGCGTGGCCACGATTACCCTCACGCATCGGGGGCAACTGCGCTGTGATGCGGACCTCCGCGCCTGGCTGAATGCCCATCAGGGGCGGATTTCCTCCACCTGACCGGATCGCGGAACCAGATGTCCGCTCAGCGGGCACCATCCGGGCCGACCACGGCGGGGACCGGGCTAGGGTTCTCAGCCGGTGGGGGTGGTGGCGGAATCAACGGCGCGGAATCTTCAGAATGGAAGCAGTCTGTTGACCAGCAGGTACAGGATTTCGCGGCACAGCCCAGCGAGGTTGTGGCCAGGAAAACGAGGCAAAATACGCCCACGGATCGCGTGAATCGGTTCATGGCAGTCGGCCCCCCAGCCGAGTTGCGCGGAATCATTCCCCCACGGCTCCATACCCAGCGTGGGAAAACAGGTCAAGCCGAGTTGGGATTGACGGAGAAAGGACGATTGCCGGATGAGAATATGCTGCTGATAATGGGAATACGAATCACATCTGTTTTTGGCTCAACGGAGTCGCCCGCAGGGCTGCATCATGGCGATAGACACCCAGTGCCCGCACTGCGACAAGCGTTACCGCCTCAAAGAGGAACTATCTGGGAAATCGGTACGCTGCCAGAACCCAGAATGTCGCAAACCGTTCACCGTGGCCGGGAAGACAACCGCGCCGAATCCCGCTCCGGCACCGGCTGCCCCCACGGCGAATCCGCGCACCGCTCCACCCGCGCGCACCGCCGAACCACCGTCGCTACCCAAATCGGCACCCAAACTCGGGATCCCCGAACCGCGGCGGACCCCACCCGCCGCGAAGCCACCGATCGACGCGGATACTCTCGCCCTCAAAGCCCTGGCAGAAGCCGAAGCCGCCACGGCGGAACCCGAACCGCCTCCCGACCAACGGACCATTCCGATGGTCTGCGCGGTCTGCGACCACACCTGGACGGAATCCTGGGACAAACAAGGTAAGAACGTCATCTGCCCGGATTGTCGGCACCGCCAAAAAGTGCCGGAGCAAAAGAAGATCGAGAAAGCGGACTGGCGGAATCCGCACGCCAATCGCCCCAGCCTCGCCCGCAGCGATGTTCCCGTCCCCGATAATGTCATGGGCGGAGAAGCGCGTTCCGTTTCCGTGGAAGCACTCGAACAGGCCGGGGTGATCGAGGACGATATCGAAGAACGCCCCCGTTGGCACTACGTCGCGGTGGTGTTGCTGCCGCTGATGTTCGTGGCCACGTTCTCCTATGCCGTGGTCAGCTACTTCCGTGCGTCTCAGCAAGATTCGCGCGATGATGTGATGGCCTTGGCCCTGCAAGACCTCACCGCAGCTGCCGAGGCCAGCCCGCTCACGCCCACGGAAGCCCCACTTTTCCAAGCGATGATCTGCCTGGCCGCTGGGGAACATACGTTCCGCCATGTCGAACCGACACCCGAACGCCTGGAACAAGGACGCGAACAACTCACGCAAGCCCGCACTGAACTCAAAAAAGCCAACAAGTCCTGGGAACGGGATGCCCTGTTCGGTGAACTGGCGTTGATGCAGTGCGACATGGGCGGCAACCCGGAACAGGTGACAGCGGGAACGCGGTATCCCTGGAAACCCGCTCGCGCTGCCACCGCGCAAATTGTCGTGCATAAAATTGACCGCAGCGTCCAGCAGGAACTATTACAAACGCTCATCGCTATGCGGGACCGTGAACGGCCGTGTGATTTTGAATCCCGCCTCAACACGGTGCGTCGGCTCACCCACAAACTCGCCCAGATGGGACAGTCCGACCTCATCTTCGGTGTCGTCACCCAGGGGTTCTTTCCCGGCGAGCAGCCCGAAGCCCTGGCCGCGTGTGCGGTGGAAGAGTTCCTCGCCACCGGGAACGGTGAACATGCCCGTACCATTGCGGAGGAAATCAAAACGACTCTCACGAATGGGAATTCGGGCGGGTTATCCGTGCCGCCGATGTTCACGCAATCGCTGTGGTTGAGCGTCGATCCGCCAATCACGGCCCCGACGCTGACGGCTCCTCCGGCCGCACGGGGGCAACTCTCCGATGCGACGCGACTCGCCTATACCGCGCTGCACCTTCTCAAAAAGGAACCGGAGAAGGCGCTCGATATTGCCAATCGCCCCGGAAAGCTGGAGCCACGGTTGAAGGCACTGGCCCTCATCGCGGAATGGTCCGAGCCGGACGCGGCCTTGAAATCCGCTCAGGAATTGGTGCAAAAGCAGAAAAAACCCGCCACGACCCCGTTCCCACTGTTGCGTCTGGTGCGATCGGCCGCTCAGGCGCAGCAAGGGGAACTCGCGGAAAAACTCCGAGACGGCATCGCTGATGAAGGGCTTCGCTGTTGGGCACGGGCCGAGATGCTCCGCCATCAGTTGACCCATGCCACGGGCACGACCTTGGTCGACCCCACAACCGTGGAGGTGCCCAGCGACCCGAAGCAGTTGCGTGCGGGGCATGCACGCGCCCGCATGACGATCGTTCGGTACAACGCGCGGCTAGAAGGTAGCAGTAGCTGGAAGAACAAATTCGATGACTGGGGTGCCGGTTCCCTCAAAGGTTTCGGCTTAGCGGGGCTGGCGCTCGGCTTACAGGATCGTCAAATTCAGTGACCGTATCCCCAAAACGGCCTACGGCCTCCCAAGACCACGATGGCCCGGTGTCTTGGGAGGAATGACCAGAGCGGACGGCCTGTGAGTTACGGCTTCGGTTGCAGTTCCACAATCCGCAGCGCACGGAACAGCAAATCCGCGGACATCGGCGGGTTGTGGCCTTGAATCGAGAGGTGGCCCGCCGCGGTGCGGAGTCCCTTGCGGGGGTTCTCATTTGCGGGCCGTTCATCGGTCCAGTCCACGACTGGGTAGCCGTTCACCCAACTGCTGATGTGCGGACCCGAGGCGATGAGCGTCAACGTGAACCATTCTTTGTCGTTCGGGACCACCTTCCGGGCTGGGACACGGCGATACACCGCCCCGGTGCCGAAATCCACAGGCTTGGTGCGATCGTTCTCGCGGAACAGATTCTGAATCTGACATTCGTACCCATTCTGATACTGCCCCGGAACGCACCGGAAGAAGATGCCACTATTCACATGCGGCCCGGCGGTACGGACCTGCGTTTGCAAGACAAAATCCGCGAAGGTTCTTGCGGTGCGGATGTCGCCTGGGCCGCCGAGGACGTGCAGTTCACCTTGTGGGGTGATGGTGAATTGGGCTTTGTTCTTCGTGGGGTCATCTTGAAAGATGGTCCAGCCGGTGAGGTCTTTGCCATTGAGTAACGCGGTCATCCCTTGTGGTTGGAGCGTCAGGGAACGAATCGTCACGGTTTGCCCGGCGGGAACCGTGAGCGTGATCGCGGAACCCGGTTTGTGAACGAGTTTCCGTGGCGGGGTGCAATCCAGTTGCACGGTCGCTTGAGGAAAAACCGAAGTGGTCGTCAACGTCGTGGCCTGCGTTCCGCCCACGATCAGTTGGCCGTTCTGTACGCGGGCCGAACCATCGACTTTCCAGCCGAACGTCGATTCTCCATCGAACAAGGCGATCCCGCCTTCGGCTGCGCGGGTCGGGGTCAATCCCGGTGCGAGTTCCGCCGCCGGGGCAGGTGTGGTCATCAGCGTAAGCACCACGGTCAGACCGAAAAATCGGCGCATACATCATCTCCAACGTGAGAAATCGATCGGTCAAACATTGGCGGTCAAAAGTTACATTCCATCCACGGGGTCATTCTTCCACGGAAGCCGCGATCCCGGCGGTGTAGTCCGCGAACACGGGGACGAATCCGAGTTCGGTTCGCGCCTTGGTGCCACGAATCCGCCGATTCGCCTCCAGCGGCACCGTGGTTCCATCAGGATACGGTTCAAATTGCGCGGGGGGAGCGTGGAGCTGTTCGGCCAGGCAGGTATAAAAATCGCGTCGCCGCACCGGGGAGTCATCGGTGATGTTATACACCGCTCCGGGTTGAGCCCGTGATTCCGCTGCCAGGATCGCGCGGGCTCCATCTTCCACATGAATCAGGTTGAGCCATTTTTCCGCATCGCCGATCAGCGGTGCCCCGGCCAGAATCTGTCGCTGTCGCAGCAACCGGCCCGGCCCATAAATCCCCGCGAATCGGAGAATAATAGAATGTCGATCATAGGATCGTAACAGACGTTCGGCTTCCAGAATGACGAACCCTGATGATTCTAATGGAGAAGTCACATCCGTTTCATACACATCACCACCGTGGGTCTGCCCGTAAACGCTGGTGCTGCTAACGTAGAGGAACCGCCGAGGCATTGTGCCTTGCTGGTTGAGATGTTCCAGCACGTTTTGCAGGCCGTCGACATAAACATCCCGCAGCGAATGCCCGGTACTGCGGTCGATCCCGACGGCGAACAGGATAGTGTCGACTTGCGGTAATGTGGCGAAATTCCTGGGATCGAGGATGTCCGTGCGAATCGGCACAACTCCCAACGTGTTCAATTCCTGGACCCGGCCGCGTGTCGTGGCCAGAACGCGGCACCCGGCGAGTCGCCACGCCCGTGCAGCGCGTAAGCCGAGATAGCCACACCCGATAATCAGAACGGAGTGGGGTTCGGCGGGCATCCCCGGTCGGCGATCCGAGTCAGTTCGGGATGACATTGGTGGTTCCTTTGGCTAGCAATGGAATGAGCATCTGTCGGTTCGCGCCCGCCGGGGGTGCAACCGCGCCAACGAAAAGCCTTCTGATACCGTGAGAGTTGAGGCTGCGCCGCATCCATGAATCGCCTGCCGTTGACTGTCGAACCTGCCCGGATACCGCCTCGGCCTTCCGTGGCCGTCCCGGCACCACCCCGCTCGCCTTGGCGACTGCGTCTGCAACCGCTCGCGGGGTACGGTTGCGCCGTGATGTTGACGTGTGGGCTCCTCTTCTTTGGATTACGTCTGGATCGGGCCGATTTCTCCGTTCCGTTCCAGTATGAACACGATGTCCTCCTGATTTTGCCGTTCGTGAAAGCCACCGTGGAACGGGGCAGCCACTGGCGGAACGAACGACTCGGGGCACCGGGCATCCAGGAACTGCACGATTTCCCCGTGATCGACCATCTCCATTTCGGCATCATCTGGCTCATCGGACAGGTGATTGCGGATCCGGTGGTGGTCTTCAATGTCTTTTACCTGCTGACCTACCCCATCACAACTGTTATCACGATGTTTGTGTTCCGTTCGTTCGGTTTATCGTTACCGGCGGCGGGGGTGGGCGGGGTTTTGTATGCTTTTCAGCCATATCATTATCTTCGTGGTGAGATTCATTATTTCCTGTCGGCATATTACATCATTCCTCTGACCATGATGGTCGCATTGTGGATTTGTCAGGGACGGTTGCCGTTCTTTCGTCGGATGGATACTGGGGAGTATCGGTTCGCGCTGTGGAACCGGGATACGTTGACGGCGGTGCTGATCGCGGTGGCGACCGCTTCCGCGGGGGCTTACTATGCCTTCTTCGCGTGTCTGTTGCTCTGTTGTGCCGCCGTGATCGGATGGGTGACTGGGAAAACCTGGCGAGTGCCCGTGGCGGGCGGCCTCATGGTGGCTGGCATCGCCCTGGTCGGATTGGCACACCACATCCCGACGATGGTGTATCACCTGCAACGAGGGACGAATGTTCTGCCCACGCAACGATGGCCGGAAGAAGCCGAGATGTACGGCCTGAAGATCATTCAACTGGTTCTTCCGGTGGCCGATCATAATAACATCCGTTTCGGCCAGCAGACGTTGGTGAACTTGTCGGGGATCCGCCAGCGGTACGCTTCCCCGATTCGACCGTTGATGCCGTATATCGAAACGGAATTCGATCCCTTGGGGGCGATTGCCGCGTTGGGGTTCGTCGGCTTGCTGGCGTACAGCGTGCTTCCCGTGCGGCGGGTCTGGCCCTGGGCACCGCTGGCGGGGTTGACCCTGTGCGCGACCCTGTTCGGCACGGTCGGCGGGTTCGGCGATCTCTTCAACTTTTTCATCTCGCCACAGGTCCGGTGTCACAACCGCATCAGTATTTACATCGCGTTTCTGAGTCTGCTGGCGGTTTGCTGGCTGGCGGATCGGTTCTTCGACACCCGCACGGGTTGGGCGGCACGCTGTCGGTGGCCGTTTTTCTTCCTGCTGGGAGTGTTCGGAATTTGGGATCAAACGGATTACCACTGGTTCCCGCAACTCCGCACGGCCGACCCCAGCTATGCAGGCCAGGGAATCGACGACATCCGGGAGCGAATCACGCAACAATATCGGAAGGAGCAACAATTTTACGCAGCCGTGGAAGCGCTGATGCCGGGCGGCATGGTGTATTGCTATCCGTACATTCCTTACCCGGAAGCCCTCCCATATCGTGAACCCGGCAGCCCCGGCACCATTGCCAACTACGATATGGTGAAGGGGTACTTACACACGCAATCCGTGCGTTGGAGTTTCGGCACCATGCGGGGGCGGCCCAATGATGAGTGGCTGCGAACCGTGGCGGAACGGCCCGCGCGGGAAATGCTGCATCAGGTGGCATTGGCCGGATTCACGGGATTGCTGATCGACCGCCGAGGGATCCATCCTCAACATCAGTCCCAGTTGATGCGGGAATGGAATCCGATTCTCGGCCCGGATTCTCCCCGCATCGTGAATGACGAGATCGGATTCACCGTCCTCGATCTGCGTGGCTTGATGCCGAAACACGCGGATGGTCATCGGCTCTCCCGGTGAGCGTCACTGGGGGAGCCGTGCAGGCATTACCAGCGGAGGGGCTGTTGCCAGGCTTCTTTGAGTTCCGAGAGCTTGGCATAAATCAGCCATTCTCCCGCACTTCCCGCGATGCGGAGGCGTGGTTCCCGCACCGTGTGGCCGATCTCATGGATGGGCAAGCCCGCGAACAGGGCGAGGCAGGCTTCCACATGATTCGGCGGTACTTCTAAAAGAAACCGGGTCGGCGATTCACTGAACAACCGAGCCGTATCCGTTAGCCCATCGGCTCCGGGCAACTGTCCTAGGTCCGTCACATCGGCTCCGATGCCGCCCGCGAAGGCCATCTCTGCCACTGCGACGGCGAGTCCACCTTCACTCAAATCGTGGCACGCACGCACCAACCCAGCCGTGATGGCCTGATGCACGGCTGCAAAAATGCGTGGTGCCTGCTGCAAGTCCGGCATCGGGGCGGTTCCGCCCGTCTGTCCGGTCACGAGGTGGTAGTGCGAGCCTCCCAACGCGTTCCGGGTGTCGCCGACCAGCAGTAATCGGTTGCCGGGTTCTTTCAGATCCATCGTCACGCAGCGGCGGACATCCGGCACGCGGGCCAACGCCGTGACCAGCAGCGTATGCGGAATCGTGATGCGACGATCCGCGGAACGGTATTCGTTATTGAGGCTGTCCTTACCGCTGATGAACGGGGTGCCGTAGGCGATCGAAACATCCCGGCACGCTTCGGCCGTGCGGACCAACGCGCCGAGCATCGCCGGATCATGGACGTTCCCCCAACAGAAGTTGTCGAGAATCGCCGTGTGTGCCGGGTCGCCCCCGACCGCGACGGCGTTCCGCACCGCTTCATCAATCGCGGCGGCAGCCATGATGTAGGGGTCGAGATCGGCATACCGTGGGTTCAACCCATTGCTGATGGCGAGGCCGACCCAGGAATCAGGCACCGGGGCCACGACGGCCGCATCGGAAGGGCCGTCGTGATGCAGGCCCGTCAGCGGTTTGATGACGCTACCCGCTTGCACTTCATGGTCATATTGTCGAACGATCCACTCTTTCGAGCAGACGGACAGCGACGCGAGAATTTTGACCAGTGCTTCCTGGGGCGAAACCGTCTCACCCGCACGCACGGGTTGATCGGACACGGCGGGCGCACTCCACTGGGCCTGTCGGATGATCCGTGGTCGGCCATCGTGCAGGAAGTGCATGTCCAAGTCGCCGACGATTTCTCCGTTGTAGGTGAGTTTCAACCGCCCGGTGTCGGTGAAACGACCCAGAACGGCGGCGGTAACATCTTCACTGCGGCAGAGGGCTTCGAGTTCCGGCCACTTGTCCGGGGGCACGCTCAACACCATCCGTTCCTGCGATTCGCTGATCCAGATTTCGGTGTAGCTTAGCCCGGCATATTTCAGCGGGGCGGTTTCGAGTGTGACTTCCGCGCCGGTGTCGGCTCCCATTTCCCCCACCGCGGACGAGAAACCGCCCGCCCCGCAATCGGTGATCGCGGTGTACAACCCCCGATCGCGGGCCTGGAGGATTACATCCAAAACCTTCTTTTCCTCGATGGCGTTGCCGATCTGCACGGCCCCGCCGCTGATGACTTCGCTTTCCTCTGTCAGTTCCAGTGAGGAGAATGTGGCCCCGTGAATGCCGTCCCGCCCGGTGGCCCCGCCGACGGCCACAATCAGATCACCGGGGTGAACTTGCTTCCATTCCATCCCGACCGGAATCAACCCGACCGTACCGCAGAACACGAGCGGATTCGCCAGGTAACGATCATCGAACGTCACGGAACCGTTGACGGTCGGAATGCCCATCCGGTTCCCGTAGTCGCGGACGCCTGCCACTACTCCATGAATCACCCGGCGCGGGTGCAGCACACCGGGCGGCAGTTCTTCCGGCGGGAAATCCGGGCGGGCGAAGCAGAACACATCGGTATTGCAGATCGGCTTGCCGCCCATGCCGGTTCCCAGGACATCGCGGATGACCCCGCCGAGTCCGGTGTTCGCCCCGCCGTAAGGTTCAATCGCGGAGGGGCGGTTGTGCGTCTCGACTTTGATACAAACATGATGGTGATCGTCGAACTGCACGATCCCGGCGTTATCCGAGAATACGGAGACGCACCAGTCTGCCGAACCGAGGTTTTGACGGATCGTCTGTGTCGCGGCGAAGATCGTTTCCTTCAAGAGATTGCCGTAGCGGCGGGTGGTCGTTTGCCCCCGGACTGTTTCCGTGTAGTCGATTGTTCCTTTGAGCGTCTTGTGCGAACAATGTTCGGACCACGTTTGCGCCAGGGTTTCCAGTTCGCAATCGGTGGGGTCACGGCCCAGATCGCGGAAATGCGTTTGGATGGTCCGCATTTCGTCGAGAGTCAGCGCGAGTTGTCCACGCTGGCTCAGTGCGACCAGGGCATCATCATCGAGTTCCCGCAGCGGCACGGTCACGAGTTGGAAGCGGTACGGTTGGCCGAGTGTCAGATGATCGGCGTGCAGCGGCCCGCTGACAACATGTTCGATCGCCTCGTTGGCTAGCACCTTGCGAAACAGCAGATCGCGGTCGGCTTGGGGAAGGACTCCGGGGGCAAAGTATCGGCGAAAAGTCCGCACTTCGCGCACGGCCAACCCGAGATCCCCGGCGGCTCGGCGCACACTGAGGGCGACCGGGTCCATCACGCCCGGCTTGAACAGCACAGTGGAGGCATGCGCCGTCGTGGAAGCCCCCAGTTCCGTGATGGTGCCGCGTTCGACCACGGCATCGAGCAGCAGTTGATCGCAGAGTCCCCGCACATCCGCCAAGCTCAAATCGCCCGCGAGCAGATAGCCGCGCGCACTGGCGGAAACCGTATCCATGCCCCGAACCGAATGCGTCAGCAGATCGAATTCATCGCAGACCCGCTCACGCTCGGCATCCCGGCCAATGGGGCGGATTTCAACTTCCCAGAGCATCGCGCACCTTCTTCCCTTCGGCCAACCCGTGAACCAGCGCGGCATGGTCGCCCGCAGCCACGGCGGCCCGAAAAGCGGTCATTCGTTCGATAAATTGATCCGTGGCGGCGAGTACCGCCTCGCGGTTGGCTTCAAAGATGGCGGCCCAGAGTTCGGGATCACCGGCGGCAATCCGAGTGCTGTCGCGGAACCCGCCCGCAGTGAGAGCCAGCCATTCCAACGGTGTCACGGCAGCCAGGGCGCTCGCGGCGGCGTGGGGCAAATGGCTGGTGATGGCCAGCGCCCGATCATGCTCAAAAGGGTCCATCCGCAGGACGCGGGCACCCAGAGTCCGCCAAAAGAGTTCGACGAAGGCCGTGGCTTCCGCGTCGGTATCGTCTGAGGGTGTGACCACGACCACACGATCCCCGAACAGGTCTGCCCGTGCGTTCGCGGCTCCCTTCTTTTCCGACCCGGCCAGTGGATGACTGCCGACGAAGTGTGCCCGCCCCGGTGGCATCTTGCCGTGCAAAGCACGCAGGATGTTCCCTTTCGTACTGCCCGCGTCGGTGATGACGGCCTTGGGAGGAACGGCGGACGCGGCCATCAGCACATCGGCGGCGATCCGGTCCACCGGGGTGCAGATGATGACCAAATCCGCCTGGGCCACGCCGGTACGCACGTCTGTTGTGGCTGAGTCGATGGCTCCACTGGCCACAGCGCGAGCCAGGGTGCGTTCATCCCGACCCACACCGACGACTCGGCGGGCTGCGCCGGTCTGCTTGGCGGCCAGTCCGATCGAACCGCCGATCAGGCCCACGCCGACGATGGTAAGTGTCTCGAACGCCATGACATCCGGGGGGAAAGCCGCAAACCAGTTTGAGTCAGTATAGGAACCCGAACCGGAGGGGAAGGTGACATCCGGCCCGAGAAGGAAATTGCCCCGGAGCCTGGGGAAGGCGATTCAGGCTGTCGGGTGTGTATCGCTTGGGGGGACCAGCGGAGGGACCAATGGGGGAACCGACACGGGTAGCAGGATCGCCAGCAGCCACTTCATCAACCCGGTGAATGTCGCGGCCCAGGCCAGTAAGGCGATCCAGACAAAGACATCCGCAATCGGGGCCAGGAACGGCAGATGCATACTGTCGATCAGCGCCCGCGTGCAGACGGTGTACATTCCCAGCGGGAAGACCGCGGCCCAGTAACTGTGATCGTAAGTCAGCGGGATACGTCGGGTCAGATGACGCCAGATGCCCAGCACGAACAGAATCGGAATCCACCACGTCGCGGTCGCCCAGAACAAGAGCGTCATTCCGATGAGAAATGGTCGAATTTCCATGAGGAAAAGGGACGTGTTTGACAATCCGACGAGGCGAGCCCCGGCCAGGGTGGCAATCGCCATCGCCCCCATGTTGATCCAGTACGGCGGCGTGAGATCGTTCGGAGCCAAGGGAAGAAACAGAATGCGATTGAAGATTTGTGAGATAATCCACAGATAGATCATACTCCCGGCCAGCCAGAAGGCCAGGGAGGCGAACACGCCCCAGTCCGGGGCCGAATCCATTCGCATCAGGAGGACACTGGCTAGCACGCTGATCGCTTGCGTGCCCACGACGACCAGCAGCCAAGCACCGGAAAGCCCGCGTTCCGGCGGCGGCTTCACCTCGGCGGTCATGAGGTTCGGCAACATCAGGTACGACAAACCGACCCAGTGCGCAAAACCGATTCCGAGCAACACGGTGGCCGTGACGGGCCAATCGTCGAGAATCAGGAACTGGCTTCCGAGGACGCACGGCCCGGCGACCATCGTGAAAAAGCCGGGAGCCTTCGCATGGTTGGAGAAATCCGCCGCAACCGCGGACCATGCCAGGACGAGGCGCGTGCCGAACACGATCAGGAGAAGCGGGTACAACACCGTGTTCAGCCGGAGTAGGCTATTTCCGATGGTGGGAAGCCCCGATCCACCGGCGGCGAGGGACACGATTCCCGTGGCCATGACAATCGCAAAAATGTTCGCCGGGAGATTGGTTAATTCCGTCCGAGCGCGGGACGATGGCATGGTTAATTTCCGCGTCCGGTCAGATATTCCAGTCGCCGAATCAGGAACGAGTTCATGACAAAGCACGCCAAACTCGCCAGGACCGCGGGCCAGACGAGGGAGTGATCCCGTCCCATCCAGGCATGCATGGTCGCGGTCAGCAACCAGAGTTGCAGGACCACGAGCAATCCCACCAGCATGGCGATGCTGTTGATGATCGTATTCTTCTGGGCACGGGTGAGATTCGGTTTCATACGGTACGGTACTCCACTCCCTGCGCGAAGATGCCTCCATCCCGAACGACGAGTTTCACCCGTGGCAGGGGTCGGCGTGGCGGCCCGGCGATCGGGCGTCCTTCGGCCAGCTCGAAGTACCCGTTATGGCAAGGGCACTTGAGTTGTCCGTGTTCGGGTTGCGGCACCACGGCACAGGCCAGGTGAGTACACTTTTGGAAGTAGGCCACCAGCCGATGATCCGGCAAACGGACCAGCACGCACGGTTCATGGTCGTTCGGATAGCGGAACTCGACGACCCCACCGGGCGGCACGGCATCGTCATCGGCGATCCGCAGTTCGGGGTAATCGTCTGACTCGGGCAGTGTGGACATGGCCGCGATCCAGCATTGGCCCGCGACGAATGCTCCGCTGGTCAGCACCAGGAACTTGGTGAATTCCCGTCGAGCCAGTCCCTGATCTTCGGGGACATCGGTGGGGAAGTCCTGCCGCCATTGCGGTTGTTCGGCCAAGGGGCGGCCATCCGGGTAGGTGCGTGCGGACTCATCATGAGGGGTGGACATCAACCACCTCCGTTCTGGGTCAGGACGTTGAGTGTAATGGTTCGGCCGGTGGGTGGTTCATGCATGGCCGCGGTCACGTCCACAATGTCGCTGGGGGCTTCTCGCGGGATGACCATGTTCACTTTGGTGGTGACGACCTGTTCTCCGAATTGGAACTGATTCACGATCCGGGACCGTTTGCGGAGTTTTTCGACTTCTTCTCGTGGTCCGTAGTAGAGTGCCTGACTGGGGCAGACGGTGGCGCACATCGGTTTGCGGCCTGTCGAAGTGCGATCGTAGCACATGTCGCATTTCATCATCAGGTCGAGTTCGGACATCATTTTGGGGACACCGAACGGGCAGGCGAGGACGCAGTTGGAACAGGCGATGCAGCGGGGTTTGCGAGCGGTCATCACCCGGCCATCCGCTTCCCGCTTGATCGCATCAGCCGGGCAAACATCCGCACAAGTGGGCGAGTGGCAGTGCATGCACACCATCGCGAACGTCTGGACGGACTGGCTGCGGTCGACATACTCGATGTGGATCATCGAGTGTCCCCGGTGCGTCTCGCATTCGGAGCAGGCATGGTAGCACGCCTGGCAACCGATGCACCGGGACGGTTCGACGAAGAATTCCATCTCAGGTTTCACGATGCGCCTCCACGGGGTTACTGCTGCGGTTCGAGCCAGCTGGCATATTCCGGGGCTTCGGACTTGCGGATTCGCACCGCGCAGACCTTGAATTCCGGGATCTTCGAGTACGGATCCTGAGCGGAAATCGTGACGAGGTTGATACTCTTTTCTCCGCCCCAGTGATACGGGACGAAGACCACATCGGGCCGAATCGTCGCCACCACCTGACATCGAACCGTCATGGCCCCCCGGCGGGATTCGACCGTGACCCAGTCTCGATCCCGGATGCCGTGTTTCTCGGCCAGGGTGGGGTGCAGTTCGAGCAGTGGTTCCGGGTACTGATCGACCAACGGGCCGATGCGTCGGGTCTGGTTGCCGGAAAGGAACATATTGACCGTCCGGCCCGTGGTCAGCATGAGGGGGTATGTCTCATCCACGTCCTCGGTGGGCGGGGCGTAGTCGATCCCGTGGAATCGGGCTTTCCCATCCGGGAAGTAGAACGGCCCGGCTCCGCGTGCGACCGAGTTCCAGGAACCGGGTTCAAACAACCGAGGCGTGCCGGGGTGGTCGATCGACCGGCCATCCGGGTCCGTTGCGGGGCATGGCCAGAACACCCCGTTTTGGGCTTCGATCTTTTCGTAGGTGATGCCGGAATAGTCGATGACTCCACCCGCACTGGCTCGGCACATTTCGTCAAAAATTTCGCGGGGGTTGTTGAACGTGAACCCGCGTTCCCGGCCGAGGGCACGGGCGATGTCTTGCATGATCCGCCAATCCTGCTTCGCATCGCCGGGGGGGTCGACGGCCTGATTGATTTTGATGACTCGTCCTTCGGTCGAGCAGACGACACCTTCGTCTTCTTCATGTTGTGAGCCAGGGAGAACCACATCGGCGAATCGACCCGATTCACTGAGGAAGAAGTCGATGTTCACATAGAATTCGAGCTTGCTCAGCATCCGCTTGACGTACTGGCTATCCGGCAAAGACACAGCCGGGTTGATCGACCAGGAAAGCAGCCCTCGGATTTCACCCGTTTCGACTTTGCGGAGAATCTCGTAGCAGTCGACACCGGAATGAGGCAATTCCGGTTCGGGAATCCCCCAGAAATTGGCGATGAATTGCCGGTGTTGTGGGTTGTCAACATCGCGGCCGCCGGGGAGTTGGTCCGTCTTTTGACCATGCTCTCGACCACCTTGCCCGTTCCCCTGTCCCGTGATGGTGCCGTAACCGCAACCGGGTCGACCAATCCGCCCGGAAGCAAGCACGATGTTGATGGACCCCAGGCAGTTGTGTACGCCGTGGATGTGCTGTTCGAGGCCACGCGCGTGCATCAGGTAGCTGGTCTTGGCCGTGCCCCACCACTCGGCGGCTTGTTCGATGGCGGCTTGACGGATTCCGGTGACTTCGGCTGTCCGTTTGGGATTCCATTGTTTGGCAACGGCGGCGGCCTTGTCGAAATCGACCGTATATTGCCGGATGAAATCGTGGTCGAGCCAATCATGCTCGATCATGAGGTGGAGGATGCCCGCGAACAAGGCGGCATCGCGGCCGGGCTTGACGGGAAGCACCAGATCACACCCCCGCGCCAGGGGGGTGAGCCGTGGATCGACGTTGATGATCCGGGCTCCGTTGTCGCGGGCCTGCCAGACGTAACTGGTGGTAATGGGGGCGCATTCCGCCACGTTCGCCCCGCTGATCCAGACGACTTCCGCCAGAGGAATATCCGCCATCGCATTCGCGGCTCGGTCCACGCCGAACGCTTTTTTGTTGGCAACACCGGCACTGACCATGCACAACCGACCGTTATAGTCCGTGTACCGCGTCTTCAGGCACATCCGGGCGAACTTGCCCATGAGGTAGCATTTTTCGGTGGTCATGCTGGCCCCGCCGAAGACGGCGAAGGCGTTGTTGCCATACGTCGATTGAATCCGCTGAATTTCCGAGGCGGTCCGTTGAATCGCCTCTTCATAGGCGACCGCGCGGAACCCCGTGGCGGAACTCGGATCGCGGAAGTACGCCTGCGTCAATCGGTCATGGTGCGACCCCTGCAAATAGCGGCGGACCCCCTTGGGGCACAACATCCCATGATTGGTGGGGAAATCGTCTCGCGGCTCGAAACCGACGACCGCGTTGTCCTTCACTTTCAACTGAATGCCACACTGTTGACCGCAAAAGCAGCAGTGTGTTTGCACGAGTTTGTCCGGGTCGACCATCGTGCTGACACGATCCCCCGAGGGGTAGGACCGCAGTGGGCCGAACTTCGCCAGAAGTTCCGGTGTCAGTGGAGACTCAGCGGCCATGGGTCGGTACTCCTTCGTCGTGGGCCGCCGGTTGCAGGCAGGCGTGTGCCAAAGCGAACATTTTGCGACGGCAAGCCGGGCAGATCCGTTGGTAGTGCCCGGCGGGGTTCCCCGGCATCGCGTAGCGGTAACCGAGTTCCCCTTCCACCGTAATCAGATCGTCGATGTGCATGTGGGTGGCAAACGGTTGCTGGCAGCGGGCACAGGCTGCCTGTTCGCCATCCTTTCCCGCGACGCGGTAAAACTTAATCGCCAACTGGGCTGGTCGTTGGAAGATGTGGAAGAATTTGCCGAACGGCAGCCACAACAACAGGGCAATGACCGTGACGGCGTGGGTCAGGGCCAGGAAGTCGTAGCCGTGCCCCTTCATCCAGGTGTAACTGACGGTCAGTAGCAATCCCGTCACGCTGACCGCGAACAGCATGAACAGCGGCAAAATATCTTCCTGCAAGCTCTGTAAGGCGGCGGCTCCGTGATCTTGGAACCGACGGTACAACGCCAACAGCACCCCAGCAATGACCAGGAACGACGACCACACTAACCCGTGAAAGAGCAGCAATCCGAAGAAGGATTCGTGCCGAAAATCGAAGAGAGCAATCCCAAAGGCGAACGTCCGATACCGGGATAAGTCACCGGGCACCGTCTCGAAGAAGACCCAGCCATATACCAGGGGGAAGGTAATCGCCGCCGCGATCACGCAGCCCCACATGATGAGCAAGTGGGCGATGCCGCGTGAGCGGTTCCGCCGCCAGATGAAGCGGTTCAGCAGAATCACTTCCGTGAATTGCCGAACGAACAGAACGAGGCTGCCCCAGAGGTGCCGGGGTCGGAAGAACGATTGCCAGCCCCGCCGCCAATACATCTTGGTCGGCGGGCGTTGTAGCCACATCGAGTAGCGATAACCCAAGCCGAACGCGGCGAACAAACAGGCAAACGTGTACCCGACCAGGGCCGCGTCGATGTGTCGGAGATTATTGGATCCGACAAAGATGCCGACTCCCAGCAAACCCGCGGCCGCCAGTCCCCAGGATGTCGCTTTCCATTGCGGTAGGGTCATGGCCTCTTCCCGTTGGTTTTGGGTTCAGGGTTGTCGTGGTTCCAGGGTGAGTGGCCTCCCAGAACCGTGTCCCATCTTTGCGTGTTGGGTTCTTCTACGATAGCACCCACCCCCGCCGAATCACCAGGGGATTCCGATGAATCGGCATTATCCGCGTGTCACCAACGGTAACGACCGGAGGGAACCGGATTGGCCGACACGGGCTTGGTTCAACGTATCCAAAACCTGCGTCAGGTCCAGTTCCATGTGTCGGCACGCCTGAGCCACGCTGACCCCGCTGGCGACAGTGCGCCGTAGGACGGGATTGGCCAGCGGTCGGAACCCCAGTTCCACAAACGTCGCCAGCAGTTCGGGGTGCTTGTCGAGAATGTCGCCGACGTGGTGTTCCCCCGTGATGGGGCTACCGGAAACGTAGACCGCCGTGGGTGCGAGCCGGTAGTAGGGGCGCCCCGCCATGATCCGCCAGAGGTGCGCTGCCCAAATGGCGATGGCGGTCACTTCCAACACGCCACTGATGCCCGTAATCCGGTACGCCGTTTCGGTCATATCCGTGGCCACTTGCGTCGTGACACGCAAGGTGCAACCGAGATTCAACAGCACGAACGGCCCCCACAACCGCGACAGTCGCGGAATGCTCGCTCCGTTCAACATCGGCACCACCCGCCCCGCGACACCGAGAATCATCATGCTCACGAACCCGACCGTAATCGCATGGCGGACGGCCCCATAATAGGCATGAGAAAACCCGGTTTTCACGGCTTCGCTTCCTGGGGCGAGCGTTGGCAGCACCACGAACTGATACACCGGCAAAAACACTGCCATGGCCAGCGAAATCAGCAGCCAAGCATACGCGGCTCGAATGAACTTCAAACTCCGATCGACATCAGATGATCGGCCAAACACTTTCCAGTTCCAGACCAGAGCGATCACCGTGGCCGTGATGGCGAGAATCGACAGATACCACAATCCCGCCCATTCCCGCCCGGCTTGTCGCATCAGCACGAGCCCCGTCACCTCGCCGATCACGGCCAGATTCAACACGACCAAGCCCACAATGGCGAGTTTGCGACTCGGCTCCGGCAAGACATAAAAATGGTGCAGAATCCGTTGACTCACCCCCAAGATGATGAGCAGGGCAAAGCCGTGAATCTGAATTTCGCGCATCGCTCCTTGCCAAGTGGCCACCAGAGCGAGTAGTTCTTCCCGTGAACTCGTGTTCAGCGTCGCTCGCAGATACAAAGCCTCGCACACCGCCTGCACCACGAACCAGATCAGGGCGGAGAGGATGTAGAAGTCGTATACCGCCAACGGTTTCCCGGCCCGTCGCCAGGTGGCGAGGATCACACTGAGGAACAACAGCGTCGCGGCGACTTCTAGCCATGCGGATACGACCGCGATCGGTCCCAACCCAACCACGGATTCCGCCAGCGGTTCTCCCAACGTGCGGCCAACCAATCCGGCCAACATGAGGCCCAGACTCACCCAGGCGAGCGGAGCCCAGGCCAAGCGAGACTGTTTGAACCGTGGGAAAGCCTGATAGGCAAACCCCATGACGAACATGCCGACCCAGCCGAAGATCTGGGCATGACCGTGTGCGTTCACTTCATGCAGGCCCGCAGCGCGGAACGACCCATTCCAGGCGATCCGCAGGAGCAGATACGCCCCCCAGACCGCCCCAGCCGTGAGTACGACGATCATCCCGGCCTGGAAGAATGGCCGATAGATGGCATCGGTGCGAGACGGCGGGGGAGCCACATAACGACTGCCACGCGCGGCTTCGAGTTCTTGTAACAACTGTTTCAGGGGAATTTCGTGCCCCCGTGCCAGGAAGCCGAGCGTTTCCACGGGGCCATCTGGGCCGCCGCAGCCACGCAAGCCGTAGCGGTCAAACACGGCCCGCACTTCAGGATGCGCCCGGAGGAGATCGGGAATCAGAGTATTTTCGTCGATGCGTTCGATTGTAGACGGCATAACCTCACCCTTAACCGAATCTGGCGATGCGTCCCGCCACCGCCAGGACATAGGCAGAGTCTATTTCGGACTTATTGGTAGTATTTTATAGGGAAGTGCCATCCGATCATCGCTTTCCCACTGCGAATGGAGGGGAAAATTGCGGGAAGCCCAGTTATCGCGTGGATGCGTTTTTCCCGAGCAGTTCCTCGTACCAGAGTTCCACCCCGGCGAGGTACGCTTCGGAGGCTCGGAAATCGTGCAGTCGCGGTTGCTCGCCCGGCGCAAGGCCGAAAGCATCTAAATTCAGGTAGAATTGCCCATCAAAGTAACCGAGCCGGAAATCGGAAATTTTCCCTGCGGGCTGCGTGGGCCGTTTCTGGAAGCGAAACTCGGAGACACCGACCATCCGCAACTTGAGGCGTACCGCTTGTGGTTGATCCGCGAGATTGCGGATGGGTGTTCGCACGAGCAAGATGAGTTCGGCGGTCGGTGCGTCCGGGTCCGTGTAACGCAGACGTAACCGGAGTGTACGACCGCCAGCGAAACGGTACTGCCGTTGGAATGCCGCGATCTCGGATGCTGAGAGACGTTTCATCGTGTGTGTCCTGATCCGATTTTCTGGCCGTGTTTCTGTCGAAGATCAGCCTATTTCGTCTCGCGGTTGCCCGGTATCATACTCCAACGCATCATCCGACATTCGGAAGGAGTTCTCCGGCCCCTTCTCCCAAGAGCATGGCGGCGAGTTCCTGGCCGATGGCCAATGGGGCATCCGCGGCTCCGCGGTGGGTGGCCACGATTCGCCGTTTCCCATCGGTGCTGAGGACCGCTCCGCGAATCGTGAGAACGCCGGCTTCACAAGCCGATGTCACACCGATCGGCACCAGGCAACCGCCTCCCAGTGCGGCGAGCATGGCCCGCTCCGCCAGCACGCGTGCCCAGGTGAATGGGTCCGAAACGCCTTCCACAATGTAGCGGGTCGCGGAGTCATCGGCACGGCATTCCAAGCCGATCGCGCCTTGCCCGACGGCGGGGAGCATCCAGGTTGTATCCAGGCGATCCGTGATGCGCTCGGCCAAGCCCAACCGCACGAGTCCCGCTTCTGCCAGGACGATCGCATCCAGATTGTGTTCATCCAGTTTGCGGAGTCGGGTATCGACGTTCCCCCGTAGTTCCACAAGGTGCAAATCCGGTCGGCGATTGAGCAGTTGTGCCCGTCGGCGGAGGCTGCTGGTGCCAACCGTGGCCCCAGACGGAAGATCGTCAAATCGGGCGAACTTCCGCGAGATAAACGCATCTGCTGTGGGGCCGCGCGGGGGCACAGCCGTCAGGGCGAGTCGGTCATCGGGGATGGTCGGCAAATCTTTGAGACTGTGAACCGCCACATCCGCTCGGCCATCCAGCAGAGCATTTTGAATGGCCTTGGTGAAGACACCGAATCCCCCCATCGCGCTGAGGGCGGTGGCTTGGTCCCGGTCGCCGTGCGTCTCGATCAGGACCAATTCCACGGGCCGATCACCGACAAGGGGTCGGAGGCGATCGGCGATGAAACGCGCCTGCCAAAGGGCCAGCGGACTGCCACGGGTTCCGAGTCGAAGCGGAGTACTCATACAGGAATTGTAGGAAAAGGAAAAAGAAAACCCACACCATGTGCGGTGTGGGTTTCGACCGAGGCGATGTTTTTCTTACCATTCCCCCCCGCCGAAATCGCCACCGCCCATGTCACCGCCCCAGTCCCCGCCGCCCGCATCGCCACCCGTGGAACCGCCGCCCCAGTCGCCAGCGCCGGTGTCGCCTGCCCCCATGTCCCCGCTGGCCGCGGAGGCATCGGACACGCCGCTACCGAAGAACTGATCGTACAAGTACATCCCCGCTGCGGCACCGAACAGACCGCCGAGCATACTGGTCAGGAAGCCGCCACCGCCCATGCCGCCCCCCATCCCGCCGCCACCGCCGGAGAAAGCACGAATCAGGCCCATCACCAACCAGATGCCGAGCAGGCCCACGAGTCCCATGC
>JAIXLE010000203.1 GCA_026931725.1 Bacteroidales bacterium | reverse complement strand
AAGCTGGTGGCTGGATCATCGAACTGCGCGGCTACACATACCACAAAGACGGTTTGAACTTCCTACGGAAAACGCTGGTCAAGAACTTGCAGAAATTCGACCAATATGCTCAGACGACTGGCCAGGATCTCCCCGTACATCAATTGATCCCTGGTGGTTCCGACCCGATTAACGGGAAAGTGAGTCACGTTTGCCTGCTGGCATTCGATGCGGTCACGAATCCTGCACGCGATCATTTCAAAACCATCAATCATTCTCTCGTATCGCAGTTGTTGCTTCCTGCGGCGGCGGGTGGCATGGGCATGGGGCCAGAAGGTGCAGCCGGTATGGGTAGTCCAGCGGGGATGCCCGCAGGAATGCCCCCGGCCGCGGGTGGACCGATGGGAGCTGGCGGCCCCGGCGGCCCCGAAGGTATGGGGGCACCCGTGCAGAAAACCCGGACCCCGTTGCTCGCTTCCGACAGAGTGACCACCATGAACGCGGGCGGCTTCCCGGAAGGGTCGCCCATGTTTACGCCACCGCCCGGTGGTCCCGCAGGTCCGGGTGGCCCCGGTGGATCGCAACCGACTACCGGCCCCCGGATGCCGAAACCGAAAACCCGCTACGAATTCGTTGTGAGCTTCATCTGGAAAGAACCGCTTCCTTCTGAAGGCACAGGCGGTGCTGATGGTGCCACGGGTTCCGCAACCCCCGCCCCCGGTATGCCCGGTATGCCCGGCATTTGATTCGGGGCGGCAAACGTAATACTGGTATCGACATCCATCGGACACTTGCCAATTCGTGTGAGCTATGGACAAAAAGGCACTCAAAAAGCACCATTTCTGGATTCTCAGTGGGGTTGCGCCCGCATTGACGCTGCTCGCCGCCATTTTGATTTGGCTATTCGTTGGTGCGGCGATTGCAAAACAATCCGAAAAGATCGAAGCCCAGGAAAAGCTACTCAGCAGCACGCGCGGTCCTGGTACGAAGGTACTGGCCGATTACGATGCGCAAACAGGCGAACTCACGAAAAAGAAAGATGAACTCTGGAAAGACAACTGGGAACGTCAAGCCACCCAATATAAGCTCTTTACCTGGCCGCAGGATAACGACCCCCGTCAGCGGCTCATGAAGCTCGAAAAACGCTACACCAAGTTCGGAGAACTGATCCGCGACCCGGACGATGCGCTCGAAGTCTTCAAACGCAAAGAGGTTTACGAAGCGGCTTACGATGATGAAGCCAACCTCATCAAACCCACCACATTCCGGGGCGGCAACTGGCGTGCGGTCTTGCGTTACGTCAGTAATTGGGGCCAAAAGAAACCGACGAGCAATCAAGTCTGGCTGGCACTCGAAGATCTCTGGGTGCAACGCGGATTGCTGCAACCCGTCAAAGCGGTCAATGATGCCGCCGCGACATTTCTTCCTGTCCCCGCTCCACGCGGCGCGGAAGACCCATTCCATCGCGTCTTCCGCAACAAAGTCTGGGAACTCGAACTGTGGATCGCCAACAACGGCACCGACAAACTCATTCGCGCTAAGCTGACGAACCGCACGGATCGCTTGCAACTGCTTGGCATCGGCAACACGATGCGTTTGCAGGTCTGGCTCAGCGATCTTCCGACTGCCCAACCCGTCGATTTCCGAATCGAGGGGGAGTTTGTCCCGGCGGGTGTTACGATCGAGCCGAAACCCGTTGCCCGATTGCACGGGATTCCACCTGGCATGGAAAAACAGAAAATTGCCCGCGTGCGACAAATTCTCGATAGCCGAACTGTCCCCATTCGCCGCGTCGACAATATCGTACTGGGCGCGAAAGATGACCGCATTCTGACCATGCTTACCGATGGAGCCTTGAAACCACCTTTGTTTATTACAGAAGACCCTGCCGCGGCTGGCGGGGGAGTTGCGGGTGGTGCCCCACCCGGATTCGGTCAACCGGGTGGCCCTGGTCCAGCTGGCCCCGGCGCGGAAGCATTTGCTCCTCCGATGCTCGATCCGGGTATGGCTGGCCCCGGTGGCCTGGAAACACCCGGTGCCGCTCAAGGCAAAACCGGAGCCCCAGAAGTCGTCCTCGACAAAAATAAGAATCGCTATGTGGCACTCACCCCACAAGTGCGACGGATGCCCTTCGGTGTCGTGGTCGTCGTCGATCAGATGTTCATGCAAGATGTCCTCGTGGCTTATGCGAATTCTCCGCTCCGCTGTCAGATTACCTCATTCCATTGGCAACGCTTCCGTGGCTCGCTCCGATCGACAGGTACAGGCACTCCTGGCCCCGGTGGTCTGCCTGGCGCGGAGAATCCGTACCCGAGTGATGAAAATATCGAATCCTTTACCCTGCCATTCGCTGGTGCCACACCGGGCGAAGAAGGCGGGATGTTCCCCGGTGGCCCGGCTGGCGGTCCTGGTTTTGGTTCCCCCGGTGGTGCGAGTACCGTTTCAGAAGGTCAGGTGACTTCCGGGCTCGTTGAACTGGCGATTTACGGCATCGTTTCGCTGTACGAAAAATACGAGAAGCCCAAACCGACCGACAGCGCCGATGGGGCCGATCCCACGCAACCCGTTGCCGCAACCGACCCCATGATGTCTCCCGCTCCGATGTCTCCAACGCCACCGATGTCTCCCGCCCCGATGTCTCCAACGCCACCGATGCCAACAGTGACACCACCAACGAGCGTGGCACCGCCTATGCCGACACCGCCAACGGGGCAGGCACCGGCCCCAACTCCTCCCATGGGTGCAGTTCCTCCTCCGGCAACCGTGACTCCTCAACCGGCGGGAACGGCTACCCCAACACCGTCTGTGGCCCCGAGCCCATCAACCGTGGGGCCGAAGCGGTAATTTGTTGTCAACGAAATGGCACGGCATCGTGTTGATACCGTAATCCGAAAAAAATTCCCATTCATCGCATACGGAAATACTGGCTAGGAGAACGTGTCATGGGCAAAGCCGCAAAAGCCCCCAAAGCTCCCAAAGCATCGGGCGGTCGCAGCAAGAAAGCCGGCGGCGGCTTCTTGATGGAAAAGGGAGAGAAGGTACTCATTGCTGTCGGAGCCGCGGGGTTACTCATCCTCAGCGTCGTCGGTGTGATGTCGTTCGCATCGGCTCGCAGTCCGGCCGAGATTGTCAAAAGCCTGAAACAAAAAGAATCCAACGTCCGGGCCACCATCAACAGTGAAGGGGAAGGGGCACCGCCACTCCCGGAATGGGTCACGAAATCCGCGGACTTCAAGGCGATCCCTGCGGATCAGTTCGCGCTCTCCGGTCCCACGTTTGAGCCGATTCATCAACCGGATCTGCTTCGGGAAAACCCCCGTGTGCTTGGTGTCATGGCTTGGCAAATTGATGCCATCCGCGGCCCCATGCGATCACTCGATATTTTGCTTCCCACGGATGAAAACGGGGAAGTCAAAATCGGGGTACTCATTAACAAGGTCGTTGCGCCAAAGGATGTGGCATCCGTAGGCCGAGAAATCCGGAGCGCGCTCGGCAATCTGGACATCATCAAAGGGCACAACAAATCGAATCGCACTGGGAAACGCAATCCACGAACAGCACGCAATCCGAACCCGCCGCGTGGCGCAATGCCGCCGATGCAACCCGGTGGTATTCCGGGCGCGGCGATGCCCGGCGCGGACATGGCGGGTGCCGGTATGCCCGGCCCAATGGATCAATTTGGTGCCTCAATTGGCGCTGTGCCTGCGAACATGCAACGAGACGATAAAACGGTCCAATACTTGACACCGACTGAGGTGGCCAAGCAGAATTTGCCACTCGCGGAAACCGTCTTCCCGTTCCGTGCAATTGTTGTTCAGACGGCCTTTCCTCTGAAAGCACAGATTGAAGAGATTAAACGCGCCCTGCGACTGCATAATACCAACACCCTGCAACCCGGTGCGCCAGGAGCGGCAACGGGTCCGGTTGCTGGTCCCGCACGCCTCCCGATGGGGCCGATGGCTCCGGGTGGTCCGGGTTTCCCCGGTAGTCCGGCTGGCCCTGGGGGAATGTCTCAAGCCATGGCGAACCCGCTCAACCCGGAATTCGATGGCTTCCAGGTGGAACGCCGCATCATCACCCCATCGGGGCAGGTATTGGATTGGGCACCCTACGATCACGAATCGGAATATTTCAGCAAGATTCGTTCCCGGAAAGTGGCAGACGTACCAGACAATGAGTATCTCCCATATTTCCTACGGTACGATCAGAAGTTGGCTGCTCCGCTACCCGAGATGGCCGATAACCTCGGTTCCTATCCCCCATTACGCATCCCTGCAATTTACGATGCGATTGACCGCCTGCGTGACCTCGATCAGCCACCGCCGACAGAATCCGATTGGCAAAAGCGGTTCAAAGGAAGCGCTGGCGATCAGAACCCCTATGCTCCGTTCACGGGATTGTTGAACAATACCAACAATGCCAACCCCGGTATGATGCCCCCTGGCGGCCCGACTGGGAATCCACCATTCGGTTCACCACCTTTCGGCACGCCGCCGGGTGCGGGGGCAATCCCTGGTCAGATGAACCCTATGGCCCAGCACGGCCCGGACTTGGATGTCCTCCTATTGCGGTTCCTGGATGTCGATGTCTTACCCGGTTACTCCTATCAGTATCGTATCCGCGTTCGTATGAAGAATCCGAACTTCGGTAAAGAAAAAGAAGTCCGAGAACCCAACGATGCCAAGAAGGAGATCCTGGAAGGCCCGTGGGTGATTCTCCCCGAGATTGTGACGTTCCCTGCGGAAGCCCACTTGTACGCCTACAACACGGAAAAGTATGTCGAAACTTCGGAAACGATCGTTCGTGATCTGGCGGCGGGGGATGTGAAAGCCCTTGGCCTGTTGAATCTCCTCTACGATGTCCTCAACGTGAAACGCGGTCGCCATGCCGTGGTGCAGATGCAGACCTGGATGCCGCAAGTTCGGGCTACGGGATCGTCGGTAGAACCCGTTGGCACCTGGGTTGTATCGGAAATGCCGGTTGTGCCGGGTGAGTACATCGGCCGCCGTCAACTCGTGAAGTTGCCGCTGTGGTCGTCATCCGCGGCAGGTTATATTCTCCGAGAATTGGCCAATGCGATTGCGATTCAAGGTGTCCCGCAAAAGAGCCAGCCGAAGGGTTGGGCTGTCAACTTTGAGACGAAGTCCGTTCTCATCGACTTTGAAGGTGGGAATGTGCGCCAGGATATTGCCGGGAAGCGGGTCGAAGATGCCACTGCGACGGAATTGCTGATCCTCCGCCCCGATGGCAAACTGACCTACCGTAACTCCGCCCGCGACATGGCGGATGCCCAGCGTACCGCCCGCGATAAAGAATGGAATGACTGGCTCACGCGTGTCCGTGATCGTCGGGACAGCGCCACCAACCCCATGGATGCTGGTAGCGGTTTCAAATCGCGGATCACACCCTGATCAATAATCGGGTGATCTGTCTCATTCTTTTCTGAGGACGCAAGGAATCAGAAGAGAATGAGATTGCCAGAGATAAACATCTTTCCTTTCTTCGCCGAATCATCCCGCGTTCATGATGGTCGGGTGCAAGCGATGAGCCAACCATAGATGCTGCGGCGCACGCGAATCGGTTCCACTTCCTCAATCCGAAATCGGGCAGACGTCAGCAATCGGAGAATCTCACGTCGGGTGAAGTGGTGCAGCGTCAGAGGGGCACCCCCGTAAGCCTGGGGCATCGTAATGTCGCCCGCAGTGGGAGATCGTCGCAGAGTCTGCCACATCTGCCCCAGTCGTCGCTTGCCTCCCAGGCCACGATACCAACGATTGTGGATGTGTAGGATAAATCGGCCACCGGGGCGAATGACCCGATAGGCCGCCCCGATCACCTTGTGCCGATTGACCGCCCCCCGGATCATCCCCAACGTGCTGAACAGACAGGCCGCCGCATCAAAGCGCTGATCGGGCCATTCCGCCAGATAGACCAGATTCCCTTCTCGAAACTCCACCTGGACTCCCGCCGTTGCCGCGTTCTCCCGCGCTTTTGCCAACATGACTGACGATAAATCCACTCCCACACATTCAAACCCTTTGCGGGCAAACTCCACGCACAACCGGCCCGTGCCGCAACCCAAATCCAACAGTTTCCCCGGATCGGAAAGCCATCGCGTACAAAATGCCAGATCGGCAGTAGCCAATGGCGAAGCTGCGATCTGCGCATCGTATCCGGCGACCATTTCGTCGCTATGCAAATAATCCCACAAACCGCGATCGACACCCGGAGGGAGTTGCCAGTCTGGTATCATCATTTTTGTGGTCCCGGATCAAGTGGATTCGGATACGAACCGCCCATCTACCCATCGTTCTTGTTCACGGATCGGAATGCGTCATGGCTGCCACCGACGTTTGCATCAAAGCGGTATCGTTTTCCTATGAGGAACACCTGTATCGTGCTCCCCTGAAATTCGGTGGTGTGGCCGTCACACGCGCAACATTGTTGAATGCCCATTTTATAGTGGAGTCAGAATGCGGCCAAACGTGTTCTGGGTTTGGCTCCATGCCGTTGGGGAATATCTGGGCGTTTCCTTCCCGGAATTTGACTTATGACCAAACGCTCCAAGCGATGCAGGCCGTCGCGGAAGCGGTGCAAACGATTTATCAAGATTGTCCGTTGCGCGGCCACCCCATCGACTTGACGCATACTTTGGAACCAGAGTTCTTTACAGCCGCTGACCGACTCACACAGTCACTAGGGTTGGCGGAACCGATCCCCAAACTCGCCACTTTGGTTGTGGCCTCCGCGTTCGATGCCGCCCTGCACGATGCCTATGGCAAACTCTGGAGGAAGAACTGCTACCACACTTATGGGCCGGATTTCCTGCATCATGATCTCGGGCATTACCTGGGTTCCGCATTCGCCGGGGAATCGCTCGCTCAGTATGTCTCCGTGAACCCACAACCAGAAATGCCGCTGTACCACCTGATTGGCGCACTCGATCCGCTGACTGATGCCGACATCCGCGAACGGATTCAGGACGGGATGCCGGAAACACTCATCGAATGGATTGAGCGCGACGGACTTACACATCTGAAAATCAAACTCAACGGCGATGACCTGAACTGGGATGTCCAGCGTGTCGTGGCCATTGATCGCGTCACGGCCGAAGTGCAAGCCAAACGGAACATCACCCAGTGGGTCTATTCACTGGATTTCAACGAGCGTTGCCAGAATGTCGAGTATCTGATCGAATTTCTCAAACAGCTCCGCGACCGGACCCCGGCTGGGTACGATCGCATCCAGTATGTCGAACAACCGACCGCACGCGATTTGAAAGCCAACCCCCATAACAAGATGCATGAAGCCGCCCGGTTACGCCCCGTGGTGATCGACGAATCCCTCTTGGACCTGGAAACGCTCCAACTCGCCCGTGAAATGGGGTACACAGGCGTGGCATTCAAAGCGTGCAAAGGGCAAACGCAGTCCCTCCTTTTAGCGGCGGCAGCCCAAAAATTCGGCCTGTTCCGATGTGTGCAGGATTTGACTTGTCCGGGAGCGTCGTTAATTCAATCCGCGAGTCTGGCCGCGCATATTCCCGGCGTGGCGGCCATTGAATCGAACTCCCGGCAATTCTGCCCCAGCGCGAATACGTCCTGGGAAGCCCGGTTCCCCGGTGTCTTCGCCATCCGTAATGGTCGGATGAACACGGCCATTCTCGATGGCCCCGGCCTCGGAGCGGTGCCGCCTTCTACGGATTCCCTCTAAAACCGAGGATTTGGAAAAACTGTCGGACAGATCGACAAAAATCGAACCCGACCGGAGGATTGCATACCCCCGAGAGTTTGACACCCGCAAGAGCGCACTCTATGGTTCCTCCGTAGGTGTCCCGATTTTTGCCGCTCACCGTCCAGAGAATTGTCGCCCACCGACGGTTCTGGGTTAGGTTCCTCGGAATCTGATCGCATTTGATATGTCCGATGGTGCGATGCACTGGGCTGGTCCTGCGCCGGGATACTCATCGCATCGGGAGGAGTATCATGACCAAGTTTTGGCTGAGGAGGTTCAGTCGTTTCCTCCGCGAAGAATCGGGACCAACGGCTGTCGAGTACGCTGTCATGCTGGCCTTGATTCTCATGGTATGTGTGGCCGCGATTGCCTCGATCGGATCGAACGTCAATAGCTCTTTTTCGAATTCAACCTTAAAGAGTGCCTTGAGCGAATAATCAGCAAATCCATAGCAACAGCGGCCATTGGCAATTCCTGATGCGATTCGGGAGCCAATGGTCTTCCCAATATCGGCCCCGGACACGCGGAGTGTGGTAGCGAATATGGTTTCTTCTGATGCCCCTCTTCCTTCAGACGCAATGCCCGTCCCGAACGACTCGCCTCCGCAAACTCAGGTTGCCGCACCAGAAGGATTCGACCGCGCTTTGGTTCTGTCGCTTCTGCGCATCCCCGCGATTGCTCTACTGTGGGTTCTGGCCGCCTGGGGAGTCTGCCACCTCCTCCAAGAGTCGAACGGACTGTTTGTCCGCCACGGGCATTCGGTCAATCTTGGCATGATCGTGGTCATTGCGTTCGGCATGTTGCTCGCCGCGTTTATCGACGGCTACGCATTCAAGGTGCCGAACTGGTGTACGCTTTCGCTGGTCTTGAGCGGTTGGTATATCGGCATTCTGCATGATTTGGGATATTATGATCTGATTCCAGGGCTCATCAATCCCCCAGCAGACCCTGTGTTCTGTGGGGGCTTTTTGGCAGCACTGGCCGGAACGACGGTGGGTTTCTTCCTTCTCTTCCCCGCGCTGTTCGTCGGTGGAATGGGGGAAGGGGATGTGAAAATGACGATGGGGTTTGGTTCCTGGCTGGGAGCTTATTTTGGCACGGGGCTGGGCATCAAAATTCTTTTCTGGTCTTTCGCGGTCGGGGTGATCGTCGGTGGCGTATTTGGTGTGGTGATTATTCTCATCCGTAATCGCATCCGGGCCAGTTTGGCCAATACCCGTGCCATCGGGGAAGATTTGCGGATCATGGCGACCGAAGGCCACGAACCCGGTGTCCGCCGTGCCAACGCCCGCCGTAAGGAATGGATTCGTCTCCCCTATGGTGTTCCCTTGTGCGTAGGATTTTTGGGGTATTTGTATTTCTGGTTTATGATGTAGGGTATTCCCATAATCATGTCAAAATGACAGCAACCCTCTTGACATCCGACAACAAAAGATTTAAGCATTATGATGAAGTGTTGGCTGCCGACTCGCATTGGTTCCATTCGGCCAACCTTATAAGCTCGAATTGATGGATGGTTCTTTTTCCCCTCAATGAGATTTGATTGAGGCTTTCGTTGGGTTGTCGGCGATTTGTCCTGTCTCTCCACATTTGTGAGATTGAAATCATGGCAACAAGACTTGCAGGTGCCCGTTGCGCCGTCCGATCGGTTTCACCCTGATTGAATTGTTGGTTGTCATCGCCATCATTGCCATTCTTATCGGATTGCTGCTTCCCGCCGTGCAGAAGGTCCGCGATGCGGCAGACCGCTCGAAGTGTCAAAACAACCTCAAGCAGTTGGGACTCGCTATCCATAATTATCATGATGCGAACATGCGGCTCATCCCACGTGAGAACTTCTCCGCTACGATACCGGGAGCCTATAGTCGCCACTCTGGTCTGCAGTTACTGCTTCCCTATTTGGAGCAGAACGCACTTTATCAGCAACTTTCATCGGTAGCCTACACCAGCGGGATGACGACCAATGCGCCCTTCACGATGGTGTCCTGGCAAGGTGGCTACGCTCCCTATACCGCCTCGATTCCCACGTTGCTCTGTCCCGCGGATGTGCTGCCGCCGACTTCGGGAATTCAACACACCAATTACATGGTTTGTAGTGGCGACTCCCAAACAAATGGTTCCAGTCCACGGGGAATGTTTGGCTGGAATACCCGTTATCGCCTACCTGATGCCAAAGACGGCACCAGCAACACCATCTTCGCGGGAGAGCGCATTCGCGGTCGTGGTGATTACAGCTTGGCTGATACTTATACAGACAATGGCTCCTGGTTTACCACGCCACAGCAATGATTGAGTCAATTCAATTTCTCTACGAACAAATTCAATATCCAAGTCTATGGACCTCCGGGGGTGCGGGGTTGGGCGGGTGTGCGCTGGCCGGATGGGGGCATGGGGTTTGGCGGGTTGACGACCAGTACCGGGCCGAATACTCCCTCGTGTGCCTTGAATAACCATGATGCCCAACCGGGGATGTACCCGCTCAGCAGCGAACATTCTGGCGGAGCCAATGTCGTCATGGGAGATGGCTCCGTGCGGTTCCTGCGGGATTCGATTAACGCGGGAAACCCCAGTGCTTCCATGGCAACGGTAACGGGGCCAAGCCCATTTGGGGTCATCGGGGCACTTGGCACTCGCAATGCTGGCGATTTCGCCAGCGGGGAATAAGGGGTGTCGGCAATTTCTTTCTCTCGCGCACGATCATGGTACGGGATGGACAGACCGTGATCGTGGTTTTGTTCAAATCCGCCCCTTTCTCACCCCTGGAGTCCTATTGTGTACCGTTTGATGATCCTCGTTTGCGCCTTATTCACCAGTTGGGGTTGTTCTGGTTCCAACGGTCGACCCGTGATCGAGAAGTTGGACACGGTTCCCGTTTCGGGCAAGATTTTGCGTGGTGGGAAGCCATTGGCCAATGCCTCTGTTCGTTTCCAATCCTCGGATGGCAAGGTATCCAGCAGCGGAACGACCGACGGCCAAGGTGCATTTGTGCTATCCACTTACGGCGCGCAAGACGGTGCCCCCGTCGGGAAGTACCGTGTGACCGTTGCCGTATCCGGCACGAAGGAACTGGAACCCGGTGTGCTTTCTCCTGACATTGACACCAGCAAGCAACTGCCCGCGAAATACGGCAACCCGGAAGAAACTCCGCTTTCGGCAGAAGTCAAAACTGGGGCAGATAATCAGTTCACGTTCAAAGTGGAATGAACTGCGCATCACGGCAACCGAGGGAGAATGGGGGTCCGGCCATCGGGACCAACGGGGTACTGAGCATGATGCGCGGTCAGGCTCGCCATCATCTTTTGGGCCATGTCCCGTAATTCCCGCGGATGGCTGCCCGCCAAATCCGTCGATTCAAACGGGTCTTCTGTCAGATGGAAGAGCTGATAGTGAGCCGTGGATGGAGAACTGGCTGGCTCATAGTGATAGACAATCTTCCATTCCCCCGCTCGGTAGCTGGTGAAGTCATGGCTACGGTGCGGGGCATGGGGGTAGTGCATCAAGAACTCTTCTTTGCGGGTCCGATCCACCTGCCCACGCAAGAGCGTATCCAATCGTTGACCATCCACCACATGCCCGGCTGGTGTCGGAACCTGTGCGAGTCCGAGGATGGTCGGGAACAAATCCATCACAGCTGCAATTTGCGGTTGAATGGCGTTCCGCCCAATCGGGAATCGCTTCTGGCACGGGTGCGTATCTTGCGGTTTGGCCCACGCCGCGAGGAACGGAACACGCATTCCCCCTTCGTAATGGGATCCCTTCTTGCCTCGCAACGGCGCGGCAGAGGCGACCGCATGCGGATCACCGAGCGGAGCATCCGAGCCATTGTCGCCCAAAAAGAAGATGACCGTGTTCTCGGCCACACCGAGTTTCTCCAGATGGTCGAGGAGATCACCCAATGATTTGTCCATTCCTTCAATCAACGTGGCGAAGGCCTGGGCGTTCTGCGGCTTGCCCGCATGCCGATAATGCTCCGCGAACCGCGCATCGGTCTGAAAAGGAGCATGCACCGCATAATGTGCCAGGTAGAGGAAAAACGGCTGATGTGCCTGCACCGCCGCTGAGACTTGCGCTGTGGCTTCCCGTGTGAGTGCCTCCGTGAGAAACGTATCCGTGCCGTGATACTTTTCTAGTCCGGGTACGCCGTAAGCGGCTCGTTTGCCACCGTTTCCGAAATTCTGTTGGCCCCAGTAGCTCGCCGGTGCCCCACTGGCTGAGCCCGCGACATTGACCGTGAACCCCAACTGGGTCGGGTCCGCACCCGCTGTGTTCCGAGGTGCGAAATGGCCCTTTCCGACATGAATCGTCCGATACCCGGCCGTTTGCAGTATCCGGGGCAACGTGATGGATTGGGCCGTCAATCCGTTCCAGTTCCAATCCGGCGGGCCGAACGGACCACGATTGTTGTGATCGGGGTTGATCCAGTTCGTCGTGTGGTGCCGCGCTGCGTTCTGCCCCGTCAGAATCGAGCAACGTGTCGGCGAGCAGACGCTCATCGCGCAGAAGTTGTTACAGCGTATCCCTTGCCGGGCGAGTCGCTCCATGTTGGGGGTTCGGTAGAAGTCGTTGAGCGGGTAGCGTTTCGGTTGCCCCTGCGGATCGGTGAGGAACGGAACCGAGGTATCCATCACGCCCATGTCATCGACCAGAAAGATGACCACATTGGGTCGGGCCGTTTCTCGATCCGCCGCGCAGGCCAAGCCGATCCACCAGACGGAAACCATCCCCACGCAGAACATTCGGATCGTCATGATGTTCCTCCATCGCCGGTTTCCCGCATCGCGGCATCTCCCGAGTATGGCCCGGTTCGCCGTGGAAGACAACCCGCGCCGGGTCGATCTTGGTATCCTGAAAACGTCGTTCCGAATCGATCATACCCCAAGACGAGGTGCATATGCCGTCCTGGCAGATTGTGCGATTGATTACCAACAAAGAGTTTCGTGACTTGATGCGCGATCGTCGAACGGTCATGCTGATTATCATTCTGCCTGCGGTCTTGTATCCCCTCTTTGGGGCCACGGCGTTTCTGTTTGCCCGAACAATGCTCGATCAGCAGAGTGTCATTGGTGTGATGGGAGCCGAGCAGATCACGCAGCAGGCCATTCCCTCTCTGTTGGATGGGGATCGGTTCGTGGAAACTACCACGCCCAGCGAGACCGTCCGATTCTCCAGACCGCTCACCGCTCGCCGACTTGCTGGCGACCCGGCCGCGGCTCTCCGTCGGCGTGAGGTCGATGCTGTTCTCATCATTCCACCCGATTTTTCGATCCGCCCCACGGATCAGCCGCGATCGAAAATCACGATTCTCAACCGGGAAGGTGATGAAACCTCAAAACTGGCTACCCAGCGAGTGAAGGACATTGTGCGACAGTGGGAACGCCGACTGCGGGAAGCCCGATTCCTGAAACAGGGGTTGCCCAAGGATTTTGACCAAATCTTCGACATCGTTGACCCGTTCAGCTCCCAGCCGCCGGTCAAGAAGGCCGCGGATGAACTGCGTGACTCCTTCACCCAAGTGTTTCCGTTTCTGCTCATGTTGTGGCTGGTATCAGGCGCAATTCACCCCGCCGTAGACATGACCGCCGGTGAGAAGGAACGCGGCACGATGGAAACGCTCCTCATCAGCCCAGTCGATCGCACCGAGATTGTGTTGGGGAAATTCCTGGCCACCACGCTCTTTGCCTTCGGTTCGGTAATCTGGAACGCCCTTTGGATAATCGCGGCAGCGCTTTTCACTCAAACAATACTGAACTATCCGATTGTGAATTTGATCGGTCTGGCGGGATGCGTGGTGATTGGTCTGCCATTGGCAATGCTGTTCAGTGCGGTTTGTGTCGCACTCGGTGTGTTCGCCAAAAGTACCAAGGAAGGGCAATATTATTTGCTCCCGCTCATTCTCCTCGTGTTACCGTTGGCGTTTTGGAGCATGGCACCGGGGGCACAACTCGATGGGTCGAATTGTTGGATTCCGATTACGGGGGCTCTGCTCTTGCAGCAACAGTTGCTATCACTCACTCAGGACGCGGTTCCGTGGGGGTACGCACTCCCGATCTTCGGCTCGCTCGGAATCGGGATCGTGGCCGCATTGTCGCTGGCCATCTGGCAATTCCACCGGGAAAGCGTGCTATTCCGCGAGAGTCGCCCCGCTTCCGGTGGGTTCTTGAACTGGTTTCGTGCGCGACCCGATGGAAAGACCTCTGTTTGAATCCACCCCTGTTGCCGCATCGGTTCGGGCAGAATCCCGGTGCGGAAGTCTCATCCTGCTGAGGAATTCGATCATGCCGACCACCTCTGCGGTTCTGACCGCAACCTTGCTCAGCATCACCCTGTTGACGGTGCCAGCCGGTCGGGCGGCGGAACCCGTGCCGATTCCGTGCGGCGGTGCGTACAAATACCACCTACAAGGTGCCTGTTCCGACGATCAGGGAGCGTATTTCTGGTGCTTCACCACTTGGCTCGTCAAGACGGATCGTACCGGGAAAATCCTCAAACAAGTGGAAGTGGCCAATCATCACGGCGATCTCTGTTACCATGATGGCAAAGTCTATGTCGCTTTGAACCTTGGGAAATTCAACGACCCCAAAGGGAACGCGAACTCCTGGGTGTACGTTTATGATGCCGAAAATCTCACCTGTGTGGCGAAGCACAAGACCGCTGAGATCTTTCACGGCGCGGGCGGGATCGCCTTTCACGCAGGCAAGTTCCTGGTTGTCGGCGGCTTACCGCATGAGGTGAATGAGAATTACGTTTACGAATACACGCCAGAATTTCAGTTCGTACGCAAGCACACGCTGGCGGGCGGTCACACGCACCTGGGCATTCAGACGGCCGCGTTCGCGGATGGGCACTGGTGGTTCGGCTGTTACGGTCGGCCCAAATCCGCCACGGCTCCAGCGACACCGCCGATTCTGCTGAAGGTGAGCGCGGATCTGCAGCGTGTGGAACGGTTCGAGTTTGATTGCGCTGTGGGGATTGTTCCCGCCGGAATGGGCCAATTCCTGATCGCACGGGACACGGTGAACCGGGAGAAGCAACACACCGCCCAGCTCATCCCCGCGGTTCCTGATCCGATGCAGGGTTTGAAACTGGTTCCGAATCGGTGAAAATCGCTACCTACAACATCCTGAAAGGCGGCACACGGCGGGTCCACTGGCTCCGACTCCTCGAAGAGTGGAACGTGGACCTGCTCCTGTTGCAAGAAACGTACCCGCACACGGACCATCTCCCGGCAGAACGGTATCCCAACGCCGCGCAACAAACGATCTGGGTGCGAGCTGGGAAGAACCGTTGGGGCAGTGCCATCTTCAGTCGCAGTGGCATCGTGACACGGGTTCGGGTGCCGCACTTTGATGGTTGGGTCACGGGTGCCCGCATCCGTCACGCGGCTTGGCAGAGTTCTTCCATGGAATCATTGCTGGTCTTCAGCATCCATGCTCCCGCGGGCGGTACGACCTATGCTCGACAAGTGAACCGCATCCTGGATGCCATTCATGCAATGGCTCGCGGACGGGATCTCATCATCGGCGGGGATTTCAACCTGACAATCAGTCCGTGGCTTGGTTCCGAACGGCCCACGAGCCGGGCGGATTGGGCTATCCAAGCCCGCTTGACACAAGAATTCGGATTACTGAACTGCTGGCAAACGCTGTACCCCGATCAACAACCCGCCCAGACGTTACGCTGGACCGGCAACCGCACGATTCCTTATCACTGCGATGGTCTGTTTGTCCCGCGATCCTGGGAGGAACGATTGGTTTCTTGCGTGGTACCCACGGGCGAAGACTGGGATGCCCTCAGTGACCATAACCCGGTTGTGGCTCAGTTTCGATAAAAGTCAATCCATCGCACGGCTAACACATCGGGTTTCTGTTTGAGAAAAGAACGCGGCAATTGCAATTCCCAGTACCCCTTATCCGGTGGGAGTCCGCGAACGGGTTTCCCATCGGGGCCGAAGCCGCGGATGGGAAACCACAGGGGGCTTTGGGCATCCAATGGTTGATGTTCCTGCCCCTCTTGCCAGATGCGGGCTTTCCCATCTTGGCTGGACACGGCCGCCGCGAGTGTGAGTGTGTCATTCTTCACGGAGAAGAATTCCAACCCTTTGAGATGCAGACGAAGGACCACCGATTCCGGCCAACCGCCACGCGGTCGGGGAATGGCCGTGCGACCAATCCCCGAAGGGCTACGGATGGAAAAGACGACTTGGTTGGCCGTGTGCTGTGCCGTGACGCGGTCATCGTCACTGGCGGTCACGGAATGTGTCGTCATCGGGTCATCCGTGGCGCGATCCCCAAAGACTCCGACCCCGAATAACACGGCACCGGCTAGAAACGCTTGCATGTTGCTGCTCACCGAGTTCGCAAGATCCGAGTGATTCTTTCTGTCGGTGCGATTTTCTAATACACGCACCCAGTGAGACTGTCCAATTTTGAGTAGGAGGAACGGAACCCGAGTGGAACACAACCGGGGACGATCGTCCCCGGTTCGGAGTGTCCTACTGAACCGGGGACGATCGTCCCCGGTTGTCCGATCAACGGAGATCTTGAGACACCCACATCGGATTTTGTATCAGGAAGGGCGGTAAGCCGGTCCTCATGCGGGAAGCAGGCGGCGATACAGTCCTTCATAGGCGGCCGCGCTGCGATCCCACGACCAATCTTGTGCCATGGCAGTTTGTACGATTTGTCGGAAATCCTGGGGACGATCTCGATACAGATACAGTGCCCATTTGACGGTTTCGTACAAAGCACGTGCGGAGTAATCGCCGAATGCGAAGCCGGTCGCGGTGCCTGCGTTCAGATTCTCTTGCGTGGCATTGACGATGGTATCAGCCAGGCCGCCGGTCGCACGAACAATCGGCGGCGTGCCGTATTTCAACGAATACAACTGGTTCAAACCGCTCGGCTCGTAGCGACTCGGCATCAGGAACAGATCGGAACCGGCTTCGACTAAATGCGCCAGAGATTCGTTGAAGCCGAGATAGACCCCAACTCGGGTAGGGTGCCGGGCCGCGAACTGCTTGAGTTGGTGGTGATATTCCGGGTCGCCGTCACCCAGGAATACCATCTGGCAACCTAAGTCCAGGAAACCGGGTGCCGCACTCAGAACGATGTCGATTCCCTTTTGGCCCACGAGTCGCGCAACCATACCGAGAACCGGGCGATCGGGTTCCTCGGGAAGGCCGTACTGTTTTTGCAACGCCGCTTTATTCAAAGGTTTGCGGTCCAAGATCGTTTCTGATGTATACGTCGCGGGCAGATGGGGATCCCCAGCGGGGTTCCACTCGCCGTAGTCGACACCGTTGACGATGCCACTGAGTTTCTGCGCGGACTCTTGCAGGAGCCCATCGAGTCCACAGCCGTACTCTTGCGTTTGAATCTCTCGGGCATACGTCGGTGAAACCGTGTTGACCGCATCGGCGAAGACGATCCCCGATTTGAGAAAATTCAGCTGTCCGTGGCATTCCAATTGTTTCGGATTCATCATCCAACCCGGTAAGCCGGTGAGTTTCAGCACTTCAGGCGGGAACGTCCCCTGATAGGCGATGTTGTGAATCGTGAACAAGGAACGCATCCGGCCCCAACCGGGTTTTTGACGGTACATCTCCGCCAGCAGAACGGGAATCAACCCGGTTTGCCAGTCATTCGCGTGAATGATGTCCGGGATGAATCCGATGACGTTGGCCGCTTCCATCACGGCCCGACTGAAGAAGATGAACCGTTCGGCATTATCGGGATAATCGGCTTTGTATCCGCCGGGCATCGCCTGCTGATAAATGCCACGGCCTTGATAGGTGTCATCACGATCGAAGTAGTGCGGAGCGTCGATGAAGTAGATGGGTACGTTGCTGTTGGGTAACGTACCCCGAAACAGGCGGATCGCGAGGGTGCGATCCGCGCAGGGCACGGGGATCACCTTATTGGTCGGTTCCACTTTCTGTTTGCCGAATCGTACCGCACGATAATACGGCATGACCACAGCCACTTGATGGCCGCGCGCCGCCAAGGCTCGGGGCAGCGCCGCTGCCACATCGGCCAGTCCCCCCGTCTTGGCGAACCCAGCCACTTCCGATGCTGCCAACAAAACCCGCATTCCGGCCACGGTACGCCCTCCTACACTCATCAGTTTACTTCTTCATCGGTCCCGAGCGGGAGAGCGACTTGAGAATGCGGTCGACATCGGCCTGGAGTTCTTCCCGTTCGGCCCACGGTAATCGCGCCGCCACGACAATTCCTCCACCGTCTCCGGTCCAGACGGCATATTCCATCCGAACCGGTTTATTCTCCGTATCCGCATTCAGGGCAAACCGGGATACGCGATCGGTCCACGGACGCGGTGGGTCCACGGCGGTGACGGTCCATTTCTGCGAGCGGAGATACGCACGGGTTTCCGCCAGGAGTTGCTCGGCGGTGGGGAGTTTGTCGGCCGGTTCCAGCGTCAGCAGGATGCCCCCGCCGCGGGACTCCTCAATGGTGAGTTGCTGCCCCCGTACGGCCCCGACTCGCCAGCGACGCGGATACAAGAAACGAATGCCCAGTTCCGCATTTTCGTACAGCAGCAGGGTATTTTCGGGGCCAGGGGTCCAATCCCGTTCTCGCAACAGGGTATCGGCGAGTTCGGCAATGTGGGCTTCCCCCTCGCGTGTCAGTACGAATTTGCCAGCGATATGTCCTTGCACCTGGCCATCCGGCCCGAGTAGTTCGTGCGTTCCCTTGAGGTTGAGATAGGTCAGTCGTTCAAAATCGAGATCGAAATACCCGATGCCGTCGAGTTTGTGTCGGCCCGTGCCATCCTGTCCCAGTCCTGTCACACTCCCTGAGATCGCCAGTTTGGCATAACTCCGACCGTTCAACACAATCGTCGAGAGAAAACGGGCACGGAGTTCACCCGCGGAAACCGGGTCCAAGTCCGTGAGTTCCGCCACCGCCGGAGTCGCCACGACCCAGGAATCCCCTGGGCGAACCGGAGTCGGGGGTAGCAAGCCACTCACCAGCGCCGGGGAAAAAATGTCGGTGCGGACGACATCAATTTCCCCCCAGGTTAGCGGCCCATCTGGGGAAAACGGTGCCTTTTTTCCCGCCGCGGAGCGGAGAACGATCATCCGCCGGACACTGGGGCGAATGTCGGCTTCCTGATCCTTCCCGGCCACCGTCCGCCGAATGGCCACTTCCCGGTAGACACGGGCGGTGCGGCCCGTCGTGCCATCCGACGGTAGCACTCGCTCGTCATATTGGAGTCGACTACTGCCGACGACACCGAGAGTCTGTGCCGGTTTTTCCTTTGTGGCTGGGATGGTGAGTTCCCCCAGAATGTCGACCTGGAGCGTCACACGGTAGGTATTCGGAGGATCGAACCGTTCGCGCAACCGCATCGGTTCCGGTTCCAGGGAATATCCGAATGCGGAACCAAAGATGAGAACCAAAAGAGAGGCGGGAACTGTTCGGATTCCCATGACGTACTGTTCTCAGAGAGCCAAACGGAAGGTCAAGTGACAGACCAATTTTAGCCGACCTTTCGGCATCCGCAGGCGCAAACTTGAGTCGATTTTGTGTTCTTCTGGTGAATCGTACAAGTTACCGGGGTCAGGAAGGTTAGGGAGAAAATTGGGGTTGCGGATCTTTGAAAGAACTGCAAGCGACCCCGTGGCAAAATTGAACGGAATGCCTGTAAATCCGACCACCGGCACGAAAACAGACACACGCGGATGAACGGTTTGCGACAAGTTTATTGATCTGAATACAACGCAAACTCTTTTTTGCCAAGGGTTTACAGGAAGTAACGGTGGAATGCCGGGAATCAGTGGAGAATTGGCATGATACCTGCTCAAGAGAAACATGCTTATCGCGATTCCTCCTCCGCATCAGGGGGATGGAAGTACCAGCGAAATTTTTCATCGAGAACCACAAATCCCTGCCGCGTGTCTGTCTCGGTAAATGACGGCAGCTGCGCGAACAGTAATAGGCATGGCAAGCCGCGAAATCAAGAGAGTTTTTGCAATTTTTGTAAGAAACTTTCTGAGGTCCGGTACTCTCTGATGGAATGCAACGCAACGGGTTGGAAATGTTTACCACATACCCGTTTTGGGAAAATGTGGAACAACCCCAACCCCATACCGCCCAACGAGGCGAGGGCCGATCGGCCGAAAGGAGGTGTGCGATGTCGGAATTCAAAATCTCCGTGATGAAAGAACTGACAAACCAACAAGTTCGGTTTACGCCGCACGCACGCCTGCAGGAACAGGTTAGCAAGGCGGAAACATTATTTGCAGAGATCGAAGCGGATCGGGTTTATCCGTACCAGTATATCTGCTTCCGCCTGACCGACTTCCGCCCGGAAACCCATACCGGACTCATGTTAGCGGGCTCGGACCTGAAACACGATCTGGCGCTGTTCGTGAAATTGGTCGAACGATCGTTGCCACCGTTGCCCATCGAACTGGCGGCGGAACCGATGCTGACGCTCGAAGAAGTCAGCAAACAGTTCAACGTCTCCACCAAGACCGTCAACCGTTGGTGGGTACTGGGCCTGACCGCTCGCCATGTCCTGCGGAACGGCCGGAAACAACTGGGCTTCCCGCAATCCGCCGTGGCGGCGTTCGCGGCGAAGCACCGGGATCAGGTGGAACGCGGAGCGCGATTCAGCCATCTGACGGACACCGAAAAGGACCGCATCATCCTGTCGGCTCGCAACTTCGCGGCGCAGGGTGGCTCTTTGACGGACATTAGCCGCAAGATCGCGGATGAACTGGGCCGCAGTGCGGAAGCCGTGCGGTACACGATTAAAAATTTCGACCGGGCACACCCCGAATCCGCGGTGTTCCCGGATCATTCCGCCCGCCCGTTGGACGCGGCGAGCAAAACGATGATTTATTCTGACTTCCAGGAGGGCCAACCCGTGGACTTAATCGCAAAACGGTTTGGACGGACACGTTCCAGCATGTATCGCGTCATCAACGAGGTGCGTGCGGAACGGATCACGAGCGAGCCTGTGGATTACATCTACAACGCCGAGTTCGACGATCCGACCCGTGAAGCCGAATTCGTTGGGCCGATGCCTCTGGAAGAGGAATTCTTCGGTAAAGTCAAAGCGATGCGGCCACCCAAGGATGTCGAGGCCCACATGGCTCACCTGTACGAGCGTCCTCTGTTGAGCCGGGAACAGGAAGCGCACTTGTTCCGCAAGATGAATTACCTCAAGCACCGGCTCAACCAGCGCCAGCAGGAACTCGATCCGATGCGGGCACGGGTCCAGGAACTGCGCGAGATTGAAGACTATCGTTCGCGGATTCAGTATGTCCGAGATCTGCTGATCGAGTGCAACCAACGCCTCGTTCACAACTTGGCCACGAAACATCTGCAACCGGGGCAGAGCCTGGATGAACTGAAATCGGACGCGAACATCTCCCTGATGCGGGCCGTTGAGAAATTCGACTACGGTCGGGGGAATAAGTTCAGCACCTACGCCACTTGGGCGATCATGAAGAACTTCGCCCGGAGCATCCCTGGCGAAAACACCCGCCGGGCGCGTTATGTCACCGGCCACGAAGACCTGTTTGAGTCGAAGGCGGACATCCGCACCGACGAACAGGAAGTCTTGGCCACGGCGGATGCCGCCAAATCGCGGGTGAACCGTTTGCTCGAATACCTCGACCCCCGGACCCGTGATGTGATCCGCATGCGGATCGGGCTGAACGGGAACGAGGAAATGACTCTGGAGCAGATCGGCCAGCACTTCGGGATTACGAAGGAGCGGGTCCGACAAATTAACGTCCGCGGTATGAAACAACTCCGCGAACGGGCTCTGGAAGAGGACGGCGGCGAGTTATTCTGATTTTTCCGCATCTGCTCGTTCTCGGACAGATGCATTCTTCTCGCATCGGCGACTCACCCCGCGAGTCGCCGATGCGTTTTTCATTCTGGCAATCGTTATTCTTTGATCCCTGGACTTTCGGCGTTGCCGGATTCACCGAGTTTGACAAGGGGCTTGGAGAACATCTTCACGCTGACACCGAACCGCACCCGTAATTCCGCCCCGCCCTCCACGGCCGCGAACAGCACGGAGAACAGTTCGTCCCGTTTTTCCAAGGCATCCACAGCGGCTTGGGCTTCCCCATCCGGGTCACTGGCGATGATGAGTTTTTGCAGACGAGCGGGGTTCATCACCAGATCGAACGCCTTCGCCGGAGCGGGTTGGAGTTGCACGGCTGCTTTGATGGTGTCGAGTGCCTTGGGTCCAAATGTGAGATAGATGCCATGTGGCCCGAAGGCGATGTATGCCGACGAGTTCTTGCCGAAAATCGCTTTCCCATCGTCCGGCAAGAAGGCACCCAGCGGGGCTTCATGAATGTTGACACCTGCCACCTTGGCCACGTCGAGCTTGAGGAAAAGCAATTCCGGGCGGTCACCTTTGAATTTCTCGTACAGGTTATTGAGTTGCTTCTCCAGTTTCGTGGCATCCTCGAACGCGACGGCGAGCGCGACACCAAAATGATATTTCGCATCCGGGCCGTCCACAGCGGCGACAATGTCGAACTGGCCCGTCTGGACTGTGCGTACCAACCCGGCGCGGGCTTCTTCCACGAGTGGCTGGAATTCCTCAGGGATGCTCTCCCCCAGGAGTTGCACGCCCTGGTCTAACCCGGCTTCCACGGCGTTGCGGATTTCGGGAGCGAACAGCGGCAGTTGCAGGAGGAGTCCGCCCGTGGTTTCCTTGCCGATCAACCCGGCGAACCGATTCATGGTGGGCTTGCGTGCGGCGATGGTGGCAGCCAGTTTGGTGCCCGCTCGCGGAATGATGGCTGTTTCCCAGGCAATTTCCGTCGTCTGCGGATCGTACCGGAGACGGTAGGCGGCCACATCCCCATCATCCATGAGCGTTGTGGTCATCCGCTTCGACATGGAGAGCAGTTCCCCAATGGCTTTCTTGGCTCCCGGAGGCAGCGGCAGGCCATCGGCCATCGCGCTGAGTTTCTGCAATTCACCCAAGGCTTGTTTCTTCGTGCCTGCGGGGTAACGGTTGAAATGCGTTTCGTAAGAAAAGACGGAGTTGTCCGTCGGCCGAATCATGGCGGCGGCGGGGAGCAACTTCTTCGCGGCCATATCACCATCAGCGACATTGAAGCCGAAATACGCGGCACGGTCGTGGAACCGCAAGCGCACCGAAACTTCATTATCGTCGTCGTTCTTGCTTTTGACGCTGTACAATCCGGGATTCCCGTCAACGGGAGTCAGAGTCACCCCTTTCTCGTCATCTTGGCTCATGCGAGCGAGGAGATCTTGGAACTCGGCGGCGCTCGTCACGGGGATGACCACGAAGCCGCTGGATTTCTCCGGTTCTTCGCTGTTCAAGTCGCCGTAACCCACGATCCGGCGGTTTAAGTCCAGGCCGGTGAACCCTTTTTCGCCGAGGGCTTCTCGAATTCCCTCATTGAATTTCTGAACTGCTTTTTCGCCATCAATCAGTCGCACGATGGACTTGACATCGTCGAGGATCTTCCCGAGCGGTTGAGTCTGTGCGGTGACGAGCGGTTTGCCCGCCGAGGTTTGGGCCAAGGCCGGGGCGATGATGCTCAGCACCAGCACCGATGCGGCCAGGAATCGCAACTTCATGTCCAACTCCGAGAACACGGGGAATGGGGAATGCCAGCCTGCCACGGCATCATACATCGGGGTTGTGGCTCTGTCCGCGATGATTCCAGACGTGTGGGGAGAAGTGGGAAAAATTTTCTTCCTCTCGTTTTTCCCTGCCTTCCGATCGGGATTCCGCGAAGTCCAATCTCCGGTTGACACCCTGATTCACCGTGGTATGAGGGCACCCGCTCTCGGGCTGACGAGTTGGGGGAAACAGACACGGCAGTCGGAGCCGAACACCACGCATAGCCTGGAATCATAATGTCGGATGCGACCACGACCGTTGCCACGTTGAAAGCAGAGATTCGGCAATTTGCCGAGGCTCGCGGTTGGAATCCGTACCACAGCCCCAAAAACCTCGTGATGGCGCTGGCCAGCGAAGTCGGGGAACTGTGTGCCGAGTTCCGCTGGCTGACGGCGGATGAGTCCCGCACCGCTACGGCAGACTTGGCGAAACGCACCGCCATCGCGGATGAATTAGCGGATGTGGCCAATATTATCTTCTTGTTGAGCGAGCATACAGGCATCGACTTGACCGAAGCCGTTCGCGCCAAAATGGTCAAGAACGCGGTCAAGTATCCGGCCCCGGCACGCCCGCCGGAGGAATGTTAAGGGAAATGACGGCCGGCTCACGGGTGCGATTCCCGGAGCTATGAAGGGACATCGAAACCGCCTGGCGGCGGTTGCTCGGTACGGCCCGGTTGGGGGTGGGCCGTACCGGGCTCAGGTACATAGGCCCGGATTCGATATTTCGGGTGTCTCGTAAGGGGGAACGAGCCGTGCCATCGCGCATCAAAATTTGGCTTCTGCCGACAGCCGGTGTCGTCGCGGCGACTGCGGTTCTGGCTGTTCGCGGGCAGGAACCGGGCAGCGAACCCCGCTTCTTTCCGAATGTTCATGGGCCGAACGCTAACCCGGCGGTCCTGGCGAATCCTTCTTTTCATCCCACTTATCGTGCTCCGACTGATCGACCGCGTGCAGGTGGGACTGTACCGAAGTTGACGCAACCTGTCATCGCGGGACCAAGTGGGGTGATCACGGCGGGCGGATTCGACCCCGAACCGGCTCACCCGTTCCCAGGGCCAGGAGCGACAAACACGCCACCCGCTCCGAGTCTTCCCAGCGCAACCCCGCCACACCTGACTCCACCACAAGTCACTCGACCGCAAGTCAACCTCCCCCAGGTGGCACCGCCACAAGTTACGGTGGAGTCCACCGCGACTCGTCCGATTGCGGCACCAACTGTTTCGACCCCGACACGCTCCGGCCCACAGGCATTCTCCCCGCTCCCCAGTTTGACTGCTCCGAGTGTCATTCCGAGCTTGCCCAGTGGCCCTGCCGTGGCGGCATCCCCGACTCCGACTGCGCCGACGGTGCAAACTCCGTTGCCCGCGCTACCTACGTTGCCGACACGTTCAACCGCGATGGTGCCTGTGGCACCCCAAGCCGGAACGCCGATCACGGGAACTCCGCTGCATGCGGAACCGCTGCCAGCTCGGCAGACACCCGCCGTGACCATTGAAATTATCGCGCCACCGTCCATCAGTGTGGGTCAGACCTTTACCTATGAACTCGTGGTCCGCAATGGCGGCACAAACCGGGTATCGCATCTACGGATCGAGGATGCCGTGCCCGCGAAGGCCACTCTGGTCAGCACGGAACCGGCCGCCGAGACATCCGCGAATCGCTTGGGTTGGAACGTCGACACGCTGGAAGCCGGGGCAGAACGACGGTTCAAAGTCTCCCTCAAACCTGGTGAAGAAGGCGACATCCGCAGCCGGGCTACCGTATCCTTTGCCACTGCTGTGGAATCCCGGATGACGGTGACGCGTCCGCGTGTGACTGCGGTGATGACCGCGCCGGAAATCGTCCGAGTCGGCGAAAAAGTGCCCTTCAAAATCACACTCACCAACAGCGGCACCGGCCCAGCCGCGAAAGTCACGCTGCGTGCCCGGTTCGGCGAAGGTTTGAACCATCCTGCCGGGCAGATCATCGAAGCCGAACTTACGGACTTACCCGCAGGGGAGACGAAGACTCTGACACTGGAAGCGACCGCCGTCGCTTCAGGAGCCGCCACCTGCGTTCTGAGTACCACCGCGGATGGCAACGCACCAGAAAACGCTCAGGCTGCCGTCACCTTGGTCGAACCGCTTCTCGTGGTCAAGCAGACCGGCCCGGAAAAGTGCCTCGTCAACGCGCAGCCGACGTTCCAGATCGAACTCAGTAACCCCGGTAGCGCGGCCACCGATCCGGTGAACGTCTGGGCGGCGGTGCCGGAAGGATTCGAGTTTATCGAAACCTCAGATGCCGGGGCGTTCGATCCAGGCAGCCGTACCGTGGGTTGGCGATTACCCGCTCTGACTGCCGGAAGCTCCCGCATTCTGACCTTGAAGCTAAAAGCTGCTGGCCCATCAAACGGCACCATGCGGATACTCGCGCAGACCGTGGGGAGCGAACCGCCGACCCCCGCGGGCGCGGGGGTCGTCACGGCGGGACACCGTCCGACTACAACCGGGAAACCGCTCGAAGCACGCGTGGATGCTCCGCTGAAATCCGAAGGGGTGCCCGCGCTACGGTTCCAAGTGATTGACCTGGAAGACCCGGTCCTTGTGGGGCAGGAAGCCGTGTATGAAGTCCGCGTCATGAATCAGGGAACCGGCCCCTGCACGGGTGTGCAATTGGCCGTGGAATTAACGGATGGCACCACAGCCGTCGGCGCGGAAGGCCCAACAACCGGGCGTGTGTCCGGCACGCAGATCGTATTTGACCCCATAACTGATCTTGCCGTCAAGGCGGAGGTAGTCTATCGGCTGCGCGTGCGGGCCAGTCGAGCCGGTGATAGCCGATTCCGCGCACGTGTGAGTTGCGATCAGATTCGCACACCTGTTGTGAAGGAAGAAAGCACCAGTTTTATCGGTCAGCCGTAATGTGGCACGCAGAAACAATCGGATGTTCGACGTTGGTGATGGTGCAAATGGGGGCCGACCGGGTTCCGGTCGGAGGGTGATCTTGAGGGGGTCGGGGTCTGTTGCTAACATCCGCCAGCTTTCCACCGGACGGGGGTCCGCGGAGAAGGACCGGATGACCAACACGCCAGGGCACACCGATCCCCCGAGTGAGTTCCTGAAGCAGTCCGTTTCGGACGATAGCCGGAGGCAGCCTTTATGCTCGAAGGACGCATCCGGCGGGGGGAGGAGCTGATTATGAGCGCAGGAAGCGCCACTCAAACGGAACAGGTCCGGGCTCATATCCGGTGGATGATCCGCCGTGATATGCCCACAGTGTTGCTCACGGAGCAGCACAGTTTTGAATATGCCTGGACAGAAGAAGATTTTCTTCGCTGTCTCCGTCAACGCAACTGTATCGGCATGGTCGCCGAATATCAGGATAATATCGTGGGGTTCATGATCTATGAACTCCACAAGAACCGTCTGCATCTGTTGAATTTCGCCGTTCACCCTTCACTCCGTCGCTGTGGGGTCGGCAGTCAAATGGTGCAGAAGCTCATTAGCAAACTTTCCAGCCATCGGCGGGGCAAAATCACCCTGGCCGTCCGCGAACGCAACCTGGCCGCTCAGGTTTTCTTCCGCAGTCTGCACTTCAAAGCCACCCGCGTTCTCCGCAACTATTACGAAGACAGCGGCGAGGATGCCTTCCAAATGGAATTCCGCACCGATAGCACGGATGTGGAATACGATCTGGTCGCGCAACCGGCCAACCGCATCGCACAGTTCGAGGAAAATTGAGTCCAACGGTCTGTTCCCTACGAGCAGACCTTAGCGGCCGGGTCGGGATGGTCACGAGGCCGCCGACCCGGCTGTTGTCTTCATGAGACACTCACGCGCATTCGGGGAGAGGGACGATGCCGACGATTCAAGGCACACACTGGCGCTGGCCCGCGATGGGATTGATTCTGGGCAGTGCCAGCATCATTGCCATCCTGGCGGTACGCTCAGCCATGGCAGATCCGATTCCGGTGCCGACGTTGCCGCGGCCAGTTGCGGTTCCAGCTGCCTTGGCAGCGCCGTCCGTTCCTCCCAATCCGACGCTTCCGAACGCGGCCACTCCCATTCCGGTCATTCCGCCCACTCTACCGACACCATCCCCGCAATCCGTCCAAACGGGGTTAGTGTCGATTCCGTCCACGCCTCCCGCTCCGATTCGGGCCGCGCCGCCGATTGTCCCACCCATCCCAGCGGAGTCGATACCCGTTCCCGCGCCCCGGCAACCTGCCCCACCGGGCGGCATTACGATTCCCGGTCTGGTCGCGCCCCCGATCGTTGCCGGAGCCGCAGACACTCCACAGGCACCGATGCCCCCCAAGCCGACAACCCCGATACCCACGATTCCAGAACCCACGATTCCAGAACCTACGATTCCAGAACCGACATCACCGGCGCGTGTTCCGTCGGCACCAAATCCGTCTGCACCAAAGTCGGCGATTCCCGAACCCGCAACCAAGAAACCGGCGATTCCCGAACTCACAACACCAGAACTGGCACCACCACCGACGCTCATTCCCACTGAAAAATCGCCTGCCCCACCTGCGCGACCGTCACAACCCGCCAAGACGACGCAGCCGGTATCGCCCATGTCACCGGAATTTAACTTGCGACCGACCGATCCGGGTCTTAGTGTCAATAAGAAGGACGTGGAATCGGCGGCCCCCAAGGGTTCTGCAACCCCGCCCGCTCCGGCGGCGAAACCGGCCCCGATCAATGCTAACGCCTTACCCAACACCACCAAGATGCCGCGTCGTGAGTTGACCCCAACTCCGACACCACCCGGAGATACCGCCATGACGCTTCCCAGTCGGCAAACCGTGCTTTCCGCTGCCTGTGGGTTGGCTCTGGCCGTGGCCCCCACGCGTCCCATCGTCGCTCAGGAGGCACCTACCGCCCCAGCCACCCCGCATTCCGCTACGGCTTCGGCTCCAACTTCTCCAGCGGCTCCCGCTCCCACATCGGCCCCAATGCTGACCGCAACGGAAATTGACGGTTTGAAACGCGATCTGAAACAACTGCAAGCCGACATCAAACGATTGGAAGATCAACGGCTTGCCATGGATAAATCCCTCTTCGACAAGAAAGTCAACGGACTCGGCGCGGATGGCCTCGCCGCGCGAGTCGATTCCCTGGAATTGAAGGTTCAAGCACTGCAATCGACTCTGAATCGTGTGGAAGAACGGCTTGACCAAATGAGCAAAACCACGGTTGGTTCTTCCCCACTCACGAACACACCGCCACCCACCGCGTTGAAAGGCAGTGTCCGCATCGTCAACGAGTACCAGACGGAAATCTCGATGGTGATTAACGGCTTCTCCTACCGACTCACACCGGGTCAGGTGCAGACCGTCACCGTCCCGGCGGGCAGCTATACCTACGAACTGCTGGGGGCGGGCTCGAAAGCGCAAACCAGCAACGTCAAAGAAGGCGAGACAATCACACTGCGGATTCGCTAGAATGACCGCGATTCCGCCACCAGACGAACCCCGGTTCCGCTAGGCACCGGGGTTCGGGTGTTTGCCCCCATTATCGTCCAGGTTCACCCTGACCGGAACGCATGATAATCACGATTGACGGTTACGCGGGGTCTGGGAAATCCACAGCGGCCCGCCGACTTGCGGAAACGCTCGGGTTTGAACTGCTCAATACAGGGGGAATGTACCGTGCCGTGGGCTTGCTGTTGTCCCGCGCGGGAATCGACATCGACGCTCCAGAACGGGATCGATCCGCTGTGGCGCGATGGATGCAATCCTTGCGGTTTGATCGGTGCTGCCATCGTGTTCAGGTCAACGGTGTCGATCTGACGGCGGAACTGTACACGGAAGAACTCGGACGTGCCGCGAGCCGGGTCGGCACCTTTCCCGAAGTGCGGGCACAACTCCAGCAAGAACAACGCCGCCTCGCCGATGATCTGGACATCATCTGTGAAGGACGCGACCAGGGAACCACCGTTTTCCCACATGCCCCCGTGAAGTTTTTCTTCTACGCCAGCCCGGAAGTCCGGGCGGTTCGGCGCGTCGCCCAGTTGCTAGCCGCGAATCAACCCGCAGACCTGGAAATCATTCGGCAACAGATCATTCAACGCGATCGCCAGGATGAAAGCCGGTCGATTGATCCGCTGCGACCCGCAGACGATGCGTTACGGGTGGATACAACCACACAGTCTCCCGATGATGTTCATCGGCTCATGCTCGAAGTGGTGGAACGATGTCGCTGCCAGCGTTGATGGATGAAGCATGGTACAACTTGACGTACTGGTCCGCGTTTTACGGTTTCACCTTCGGCTGGAGTTTCCGAGCGACTGGATACGCTCATCTTCCACGGACGGGGCCGGTGCTGATCGTCTCGAATCACCAATCATTCCTCGATCCGGTTCTCATCGGGACGGCGGCGAATCGGCGGTTGACCTATCTTGCTCGGCAAACCTTGTTCGATCATCCCATTCTGGCTCGGATCATTCGTCATTATCAGGCGGTGCCGATTGATCGCGGATTCGGCAAAGAAGGACTTCAGACGGTTCTCAGTGAATTGGCGCGTGCCCAGGCGGTCTTGATGTTCCCAGAAGGCGAGCGCACCCATACCGGCGCACTGCAACCGCTCAAGCCGGGGGTGTCCTTGCTCATCAAGCGGCTCGATTGCCCAATCGTACCGGCAGCGGTGGCAGGGGGCTACGATGCGTGGCCGCGGGATCGCAAGTGGCCGTTGTGGAACCCGCTGCTCCAACCCGATCAGGGGCGGTCGATTGCCGTGGCATTCGGTCCCGCCATTGACCCCAGCCGGTATCGCGGACTCAGCCGGGAAGCGATGCTAACGGACTTACAAGGGGAAATCGCCCAAGTTCACGCCGCCGCTGAGAAGATTCGCCGAAAGGGGTCATTTCGGATTTAGTTGATCCGCTTCAAGGTCGCGGTACCCGCTCCGACACCGCCGAATTTCCCGGTGCCGTAAAAGATCAAAGCCGCTTCCCCATTGCGGAGTTTGCCTTTTACGGTGATGTCCGTGAACCCGCGTTTTTCTGTCTTGAAGGCGATGGAACCGGATTCGGTGGATGTGGCAGTCCCGGTTACTTTGATTGTATCAATCTTTCCTTCTGGTGTTTGGGCGATAATCTCACCCTGGAAGGAAAGCCCTTTCCGTTCGGAAACCGAAAGTGCCCATTTGCCGACTTTACCCGTTTTTCCCAGCCGAGCTTCCCCCGCCCAGATCGTACCTTTGGCAAAAGGGTCGGAATCGGGTTCCGCCGCGCAGATGAACATCGGTGCGATCAGCGCCAGGACCGGAAAAATGAGCCGAGTTCGCATGGTAATCATCCTCTTCCACGGACAAGAGTAGATCAGAATGCTGATCCCATTCCGAACAGCGCAGGGCACAGGAAACCCCCTCACCCGCCAGGGATGAGGGGGCCGAGCCAAGCCACTGTGAACACGTTACGACTTCGCATTCTCCCGGATGCGCATTCCGTAGAACGAACGCCAGACGAAGAACATCGACACCAACAGGAACCCGGCGGCCAGCCCCATCGTGAGTTGTTCCCCATCCGGGCGATGCTTCAGAGACACCGCCAGGGCGACGGCCAGCACACCGAACAGAGTGGTGAACTTGATGATCGGGTTCAACGCCACGCTGCTGGTGTCCTTGAACGGGTCGCCGACCGTATCCCCGACAACTGTGGCATCGTGCAACGGAGTGCCCTTGGCCTTCAGTTCCGTTTCGACGATCTTCTTGGCGTTGTCCCAGGCTCCTCCGGCGTTGGCCATGAAAATCGCCTGATACAGACCAAACAGGGCAATCGACACCAGATAGCCGATGAAGAAGAACTCGTTCACGAAGGCAAAGCCCAGCGTCGAGAAGAAGACGACCAGGAAGATGTTGAGCATCCCCGCTTGAGCGTACTTCGTGCAGATTTCGACGACCTTTTTGCTATCTTCCGTTGAGGCTTTCGTCACCGTGTCATCCAGCCGGATGTTGGCTTTGATGAACTCGACGGCTCGGTAGGCTCCGGTGGTGACGGCCTGGGTACTCGCTCCGGTGAACCAGTAAATCACCGCGCCGCCTGCGATTAACCCGAGCAGGAACGGCGGATACAAGATCGACAGATTCGTCACCAGGGCCGGTTGCAGGCCGTGCGTCAATTCGAGGATGATGGCGAAAATCAACGTCGTCGCTCCAACGACGGCGGTGCCGATGAGGACGGGTTTCGCGGTGGCCTTGAAGGTGTTCCCGGCTCCGTCGTTCTTTTCGAGGTTGTCTTTGGCGACCTCAAAATTTGGGGTGAAGCCGAAATCCCGCTGAATTTCATCCTGAATGTTCGGCAATGTCTCGATGGTGCTGAGTTCGTAGACGCTCTGGGCGTTGTCTGTCACCGGGCCGTAACTGTCGACCGCGATTGTGACCGGCCCCATGCCGAGGAAGCCGAACGCCACCAGACCGAACGCGAACACCGCGGGAGCCAGCATCAGACCGCCCGGAATCATGGTGCTGATCCAGTAGGCGATGCCCATGAGTCCGAGGATGGTGATGCCGAGCCAGTAGGCCGAAAAATTCCCGGCGACGAAGCCGCTCAGGATGTTCAGCGATGCTCCGCCCTGACGGGAAGAGGTTACGACTTCTCGAACATGTGCTGATTCCGTGCTGGTGAAGACTTTGACGAACTCCGGGATGATCGCACCGGCCAGCGTGCCACAGGTGATAATGGTCGAGAGTTTCCACCACAGCGTGGTATCACCGGCCAACTCGGGAATCAGTAGGTACGACACCACATAGGTCAAAGCGACCGAAACAATCGAGGTGAGCCAGACCAGGAACGTCAGCGGAGCCTCGTAGTTGAAGTCTTTCATTTCGCTGTACTTGGCCTTGGCACGGGCTTCGTTGAGGAAGTACGACCCTGCCGAGGCGATCACCATCATGACCCGCATCATGAAGATCCAGACCAGCAATTGCACCTGGACCAGCGGATCGGCCACGGCGAGCAGAATGAAGGTAATGAGCGCCACCCCGGTCACGCCGTAAGTCTCGAAGCCGTCCGCGGATGGGCCAACGGAGTCCCCCGCGTTGTCGCCGGTGCAGTCCGCGATGACACCGGGGTTGCGGGCATCGTCTTCCTTGATTTTGAAGACGATCTTCATGAGGTCGGCGCCGATGTCGGCGATCTTGGTGAAGATCCCCCCAGCGACCCGCAGCGCCGCTGCGCCGAGGCTCTCCCCGATGGCGAAACCGATGAAGCACGGCCCGGCCAACTCACCCGGAATGAACATCAGAATGATGAGCATGAGTAGCAGTTCGACCGAGATCAACAACATGCCGATAGAGATGCCCGCCTTCAACGGAATCGCGTAGCAAGGGTACGCCTTGCCGGTGAGGGCGGCGAACGCGGTTCGGCTATTGGCAAAAGTGTTCACGCGAATGCCGAACCAAGCCACGCCATAACTGCCCAGGATACCGATGACGCTGAACAGCAAAATGATACCAATGCGGTCTGGCGGGAACCCTTGCCGCACCTCACCCGTCGCCGGGTCGTGGAACTCGGTCAGGTAGCCATAGTAGACAGCGATGATCGTCCCGATGAACAACCAGAGGAGGAACAAAAATTTCCCCTGGGTGAACAGGTACGTCTTGCATGTCTCATAGATCAGTTCTGAGACTTCGAGCATCGACTTGTGGACCGGCAACGCCTTCAATTGTCCATAAGCCATCAATCCGAAGACGAGCCCCAACGCGGACACCACTAACCCCAGGCCCAGCAACGTTTTGCCACCGATGCCGCCGAGGAAGGTGGCTTGATTCAAGTCCGGCAAAACCAGACTCGCTTCACCCCCGCCTTTGTGAGGAACAGGCGATACGGCCTCAGCAGCCAGTGCCGGAGCCGCGGTGAGGAGCAGCAGTACGCATGGGAGCAGTAACCAGCGCACCGCTCCCGTGGCCCGATTGGGTGGAATCGTGGCATCCATTGTCATTGTTAAGACTTTCAACCAGAGATTACGGAAAACTTCCCACAAGTACCGTAAGGTATGCGGTCGCGTGACGACTTGCAACAGGCTAGTTACCGGATCGCAGAAGTTGCGAGCGTGATGAGGGGATTCCAGACGAGGCCTAAGATCAACAACACGATGGAGAGCCCAACCAGATACACGGCCACGCCCCACGGTTCCCCCAGCGGCAGAGCGTGACCGGAGGCATCGGTAGCCTCGGCTTCATCCAGCCCGGCGGAGCGCAACACGGCCAGGTAGTACCCCGCGCTGACCACCGTGTTCACGATGCCGACTCCCAGCAAAAGCGAGTATACCCATTCCAGCGTGGGTGATCCCGCAACCGCGTAAGCCTGACCGGCATCGTACACTGCGGAAAAGACCAAAAACTTGCCGACGAACCCGCCCAAAGGCGGCAACCCCAACAGGCTCGCCAGGAATATCGTCAGACTCACGCCGACTGCCGGGGAACGCGCGATCAGCCCCCGGCACGCCGCGATCGTCTCGGCCCCCGTGCGATTCCGCAGAACTGCCACCACGGCAAACGCTCCGAGGTTCATTACCAAGTACATGACCAAATACACGAGCACCGCCGCCATGCCGTCCTTCCGCAGCGTGGACAAGGCCATCAGCATGTACCCCGCGTGAGCGATGGTCGAATATCCGAGCATCCGTTTGAGGTTGGTTTGTGTCAGGGCGGCGAGGTTCCCCCAGGTTGCCGTGATCGTCGCCACCACGGCCAAGGCGATCCCCAGTGTTTCGGCCAAACGCACAGATTCCGGGTTCGCTTCCTGAAGCAGGAGTAGCACCCGTGCGGTCAGCCCCACGGCTGCGGCTTTCGAGGCCACGGAGAGAAAAGCACTGACTTCGGCAGCTGCCCCTTCAAACACATCGGGCAGCCAGAATTGGAACGGCACCGCCGCCAGTTTGAACCCGAAACCGACGAACAGGAAGCACAAGCCCGCCATCGGAAGCAGGGGCACCGACTCAGAATCGGCGATCATGTGCCCTAACCCCTGCGTGACCGTCACGAGGTTTCCCGTTCCGAACACAGCCGTTAGCAGGCTAATGCCATATAGCGTCACCCCGGCCGACGCGGCACCGTAGACGACATATTTCAACGCCGCTTCGCTCCCGGTTCGCTGCCCCTTCAAAAACCCGGCCAGTGCATAACTTGGCAGACTTGCCATTTCCAAGCCGATGAACACCATCAGCAGATGATTGGCCGAGGTCATCAGCATCAGTCCCAGGGTTCCCCCGAGCAGTAGGACGCAAAAGTCCGCCGAATCGTCCCGATCCGGGATGCCTGTCTGATCACAAAGCAACAGCAGCAGGAGCGTGAACAGGAGCAAGAGGCCACGGAGAAACTGTGAGAACAGATCGAGCCGTAGCAGCCCCGTGAAGGCACCTGGTTCCCAGTCCGCGTTGGTGGTGACATGGCCATTCCCCAGCAACGTGGTCAGCGCCAGAGCGACCACGCCTGCCGCTACGAACCCCGAGTGTACCCGGCACAATTGGGGGAATAGGCGTAAGAACAGCAGCAGCGTGATACCGCCCGCCAGGATCAGTTCGGGGAGGAATGCCACGAGATCGGCGCTGAGAGTGGAAAGCAGAGCCGAGAATTGTTCAGAGTTGGGCAGCATCAGCACACCGGAAACGCGGAGAGTCAGTCTGCGGTGTTGTTACAGATACGGATTTCCCGGTCAAAGAGCGACTCCGTTCCTGATCCAGTGACGAAATTGTATGTGCCATTCTTGCTCTGTATCACGGATTTGTAGGAGTATGTTCGGAAGTGATAACGATTGTCTCGCCAAACCGCTGACGCAAACGCAGTACGGAAGGGGCTGAAATCAGGTTGTCATCAAGGCGTAACGCAACGAGTTCGGTTGGTCGCTCACCGGCAAGCAGGGCATCGACACCCACATCGGTGATGGCATTGCCACGCAGGTCCAATTCGCGCCAAGTGTGCCAGAAATGGGATAGACCGACCACACCCGCATCACCCAACGGATTCCGTGCCAGATACACGCATCGCAAAGAGGACGGACCACGCAAAGCCGACAGTTCCCGTACCGCACACCCAGTGAGGTCCAGGGCCACGAGTTCTCGATCGCGTCTGGCAGGGGATGGATCGGGGAACAAGTTGGGAAGGTTGTCACCCGTGATCGGACTATCCCGAAAAGCAAGTTGCTCTAATTTTGGGAACAGCGGGCTACCGGCCAAGGCCGTGAGATTACGGGGCGTGGCGGGAAAGACAGAGAGGCCCAGGTGCGTGAGATTCATCAGGTCCGCTTGCGCGAGGACATCCACCAGTTCGGTCCCGTTGGCAGAACCGATGGCCCGAAGTTCCAAACTGTTCAGGTTACGCGCCAAGGGAGAGTTCAGCAAACCCCGCAGCACCTCTGGCATCCCGGATCGTCCCGCGACCTCGAAAACGAGTTCCCGAATTCCCGCGGCCCAAGGCGAACCGCACAATTCCCGCACAGGTTCAATCGGTGTCGCCGTGCCGAAAAAGTGGATCGACCGCACCCGGTTCAACCAATGTCCCCGCGCGAACGCCCGCCATTGGTCGAGCGTCCCCGTGGGGAGATGGAGTTGACCGATGGGGAACAAATCAAAAATCTCGGATGCGTGTTCCAGGAACGCGGTGAGATCCCGAACCAGCAGCGACCACGGCAACCCACGATGAAATGGGACAATTGGGTGCCATTCCAATCCCCGTGCCGGGAGTGCCGGGAGCGTGTGTCGCCACGGTTGCCCGGTTAGCCAGTCGCGGCGATGATGACGGCAAGTGATCGCAAACGGTTCCCACGGTTTCGCCTGACCCAGTTGCACCTGTGCGCGCAGGAAGGCGGCCCGTGCGGAGTCACCCTGTTCCTCGATCCAGTCCGCCAGCACCAGGCGCGGCAAGTCATCATCCGGGGCAGCCGTCGCGGCAGCGATCAGAGCATCCGCATCACTCATGAGATATGAGACACTCCGGGTCTGTCCGACTGGGCTTCCGCAAGGGCGACGATCGCGGAATGCACTTGCGGAAGGAGGATGTCCCAGTCCCATTCCGCGTGTGTCGGCCCTCCGAAGCGGACATGGTCACATTGAGACAGTATCTGCAAGAGTGTCTCCACCGCGTCCTCAGACCCATGAGGGAACGGGAATGCACGCATCAATTCTTCATTGGTCCGTGTGCCAATCGGGATACCCGCACTGCGTTCCAGAAAACGTCGGAGAGTCTGACGGAGACGGTTGGCACACTCCAACGGCGTGCGGTCCGCCGTGTGCCATGCGTTCAGTGCCGCCAGCGCTTCGGCCTGTGCGGAATGGGTCGGGGACCGCTTGCGTCGCCATCGCCATACGAGTACCAGTCCCAGTCCCAACAGGAACATGGACCCGATGACGATTACGGGGAGCATCCGGGGCGATGTTCCCGTTGGAACCGGGGTCGGTGGCCATTTTTCGATCCCCGTGATCGGACGTGGTTCCGTGTCGGGTTGCAGCGACGAAGAGACATGAACGGCGACTTCCGGCCAAGTGAGGCGGTGTCGCACGGGGTCCGTCCCACTCATGACCCATGCGGTCGTGAAGCCCAAACGCAGAGGGGAACCTGTCGTAAAGGGGTCCGCCCGAAACGATCGGCTCCAACGCTGCCGGCCATCCGAGAGCGTTTCCATCTGGGCTGGTCCCACTGGGCGGACATGCCAGACTTCCGCGGATGGGACATCGGGGACTGTCTCCGCCATCTCCACACGCAGCGGAGCCGAGCCCTCCACAATCAACGTGACCCGGACCACATCGGATAGACGTATGGTGTCGTGATCGACCCGCGCGGTTGCCAAGGGCAGGGCGGCCATCCCAAAACTGCACACGGCTAGGACGCAGGCGATCATCCGTGTCGCAGCCTCCGTTCCCGGAGATGGAAGAAGCGAATCAGTTCCTCCGCATGATTGCCGCTGGTGGAAATGGTAATCCCGTCCACTCCTGCTGTTCGTGTCCGTTTTTGGAATTCCGCGTCCTGCTCTGCGATGCGTTGTGCGAATGACTCAGCGAATCCCCGAGAGGCCGTATCCACGAGTTGCTGTTCCCCGGTTTCCGCGTCCTCGAATTGGACCAACCCGATAGGCGGCCAGGACCGTTCACGGGCATCTTGAATCCGAATGAGGATCAGATCGTGCTGTTGGGCTAAGCGGCGAAGTGGGACATCGTAGCCGGTGTCGAGGAAATCACTCATCAGGAACAGCACCGCGCGCCGATGGACCAGATGTCCCACCGCGTCGAGAACCAGGGTCAGATCGGTGCCGGGTGATGCGGGTTCATAGTACAGGATGTCCCGCAGTAGGCGTAGGATGTGTCGGACACCCTGGCCGGGTGGGACATGTCGTTCGATCCGATCCGTGAAGCCCAGGAAGCCGATCCGGTCGTGGTTCTCCAGGGCGGTGAAAGCGATCAGGGCCGCCAGTTCCGCCGCGACGGTTCGTTTCGTGGCGGTTCCCGTGCCGAAATGCAGACTCCGGGACAAGTCCACAACCAGTAAGATAGTTTGTTCTCGATCTTCTGAAAATCGCTTGAGGAATGGTTGACCCGTGCGGGCGGTCAGGTTCCAGTCGATGCGTCGCACATCGTCACCGGGTTGGTACGGTCGGGCATCGACAAACGTCAGACCGGCCCCTTTGAACGCGGAGTGGTACGCCCCCGTCAACCGGGACGTGACAGCCCGGCGTGCCCGAATCTGCAAACGCCGGACCTGACGGAGAATGTCTTCGGGCAGCATGGTCCACATCACCGGAAAGCGGTCACGGGGTTCATCCCCGGCGGCGGAGGATTTCATCCAGACTCGCCCCCGCGAGTAACGTCAGACCGACTACAATCGGAATGACCGTGTTCGGGATGCCCAGGAAGATATTCAGTTTGTTGATCGCGGGTAGGATCGCAGCCCCGAGGACGATTCCGACAATCGTGCCCTCTCCACCCCGCAGGCTGCATCCGCCGATGACCGCACCGGTGATAGCCAACAATTCAAACTCCGCCCCCGCACTGGCCGGGTCCACCGAGGCAAAATCGAGCAGCAGAATCACGCCCCCCAACGCCGCACACGTCGAGGAGATGATGAAGGCGATGATCTGGTGCCGATCCGCGTTCACTCCTGAATAGCGGGCTGCCTGTCGATTGGAGCCGACCGCGTACCAGTATCGCCCCGCCGCGGACCCGTGTAGTACCACCGCCAGAATCGCGGCAAAACCCAACATCAGCACGAATTCCATCGGGAAATCCAGTGCTCCGTTCGCCTGCTTGCCCACGATTCCGGCACGCAACGCATCAAGTGCCGACGCGGCGGACGGTTGCTCCGCCTTGATGGAATACAGAGAGACAGTCTGTTCGGCTGTGTGCTCTCCGATCCCTGAGATTGTGCGTGCCAATCCGCGATAGACGAATAATCCGCACAACGTCACGAGGAATGATTGCAGTTGCCCATAAGTGCAGAGGATCCCGTGCAGCAAGCCGATCAGCGCGCCGCCCAGGCCCACCAGCATCGCCGCCAGAACCGGAGGCACCCCCGACCGCATGAGGACACCAAAGCTCACCGCCCCCAGCGCGACCACCGAACCGATCGACAAATCAATGCCGCCCGTGATAATCAACACGCCGACCCCCAACGTCAACAGGCCGTAAAACCCGTGCCGATTGAGCAGGTCCACGACCACATTCGCCCCGAAATTATCAGGGTTCGAGAAATACAGCCAAGCATACAGGCTGACAACCAGCACGAATACACCCGCGATCCGCGTCATTCCGATGCTCCCCCTGTGGCCAGTCGCATCACGGCCACTTCGCTCAGTTGATCGCGGGATAACTCCCCCGCCACACGGCCTTCATGCAGAACAATCACCCGATCCGACATGCCGAGCAACTCTTCCATGTCGCTCGAAATCATCAGGATGGCGACCCCCTGACCGGCCAACTCGTCGATGAGTTGATAGATTTCCGCCTTAGCTCCGACATCGACACCGCGTGTCGGTTCATCCAGAATCAGGACCGCCGGTCCCCGTGCCAGCCATCGCGCAAAGACGATTTTTTGTTGATTGCCCCCGGAGAGCAACCCGGCCCGTTGCGATGCGGTCGGAGTGCGGATACGCAATCGCGCGATCATCCGCTGATGGAATGCTCGTTCCCGTTGCGGAACGATGAGCCGTAGTAGGGTTCTGCTCAACATGTGCAAATTGGGCAGACTCAAATTGAAGCCGACGCTGTTGTCGATCACCAAACCGTGCAATCGCCGATCTTCGGGCACCAGCAACACCCCGGCATGGATGGCATCACGCGGTTCCCGCACCCGGATCGGCTGACCATCAACGCGCACTTCTCCTGTCGCAATCGCCCGCACGCCAAAAATGGCCTCGGCGAGTTCCGTGCGGCCCGCGCCGATCAACCCAGCCATGCCGAATACTTCCCCGGCTCGTACCGCGAACGTAGCAGGAGCGGCTTTGCTGCCGACCCAGCGTAACCCGGACACCGTCAGCCGTTCGGGGCCGTGGCTTTGCCGATGCTCACGGGGGAAGAATTGGTGAAGATCCCGACCGACCATGAGCCGAACAAGGTTTTCATGCGTGAGTTCGGCTTGCGCCAGTTCTCCGGCCAATCGACCGTCCCGCAGGACGACCGCACGACCCGCAACCCGAGTCACTTCGGCCAGGCGATGGGAGATGTACACGACCGAAACACCGGCTGCCTTCAAGTTGTCGATGACGGTGTACAGCCGATCGGTTTCCCGTTGCGTGAGGCTGGAAGTCGGTTCATCCATGATGAGGACTTTGGCATCCAACCCGAGAGCCCGCGCGATCTCGACGAGCTGCTTCTGCCCTGGGGGAAGCCGACCCACGATGTGCGGTAAAAGCGTGGTATCGAGCCCGACCCGTTGCAGTAACTCGGTTCCACGATGTCGAATGGTGGCGCGATCGACGAACCGGAGTGGCCCGCCCCAGGTGGGTTCACGGCCCAGGAACAGGTTATCCGCGACCGAGAGGTTTTCCGCAAGGTTCAGTTCCTGGTGAATCAGGCTAATTCCCGCCCGCATGGCGGCCAGTGGGGTGTCAAAATGGATCGGCACCCCGTTCCGATGCAGTGCCCCGGAATCGGGTTGATAGACCCCGGCCAGCACCTTCATCAACGTGGATTTCCCGGCCCCGTTCTCACCCACAACGGCGACAACTTCTCCGGCATGGACTTGAAGAGAGACACCATCCAGTGCCCGCACACCGGGGAACTGCTTCGTGATCGCGGTGGCTTCCAGTACGGGGGCAAGTGACATGAGCATCAAAACCGGGCAAGACACAATGGGAAGGTTCGGTTCTCCCATTCGCTGCCGCATTCGGGGGAGAACGATCCGCTGGGGTATACACATACCCGACAGACTGGTCGTTCACAACAAGATAGTGCGTCCGATCAGGCTTTGACCAGAATCGCTCCTTCACCATTTCGGAGCGTGACCCGGTTGACCGGCTTCCCGAGGGAACCATCCGCGTATAATGGGCGATACCAACCATCGAGAACGTGCGTGGTCGCGGTGTTGTCGGCCGTGGTGCCTGCGGTGCCGCGAGTATAAGAAAGTGGTTTGTACAACACCAACGCATTCTCATACTGCCGTTGATAAACCTTGTAATCCAGTGTCGCGTTCGCGGGGTCGGTCCCGGCGGCGAACACAGACCAGGTTTCTCGTGGCCGCCCCACATCGTAGGTGATCGCGCCGATCCAGTGCCGGGACCAACTGCTCGATGGCTCATTCCCACCGTTGACCATCAGGAAGGATAAATCCGGGTCCGCCACGAGGTAATACATCGCCAACGTCGCCAGTTGCAGTCGCGGATTCATCGCGTCGAACCCGCCCGTCGGCAAGCTGTCCAGAATCTCATAAGCACGCCCGCCGGACAATTCCCGACGGTAGGCCACAATCGCCGCCAGATCCTCGAATTGCACGGTGTTGGAAGTCATCGGTCGTAGGCCAAACTCTTCCAGGTACGATACCCCGTTCCGCAAGATGGACTCAGCCGACGTTCCCGCGCCCGAAGTGTTGGCGATCAACCATTTCCCGTCCACGGCCAGTCGCTTATTGACCATCCCGAGCAGGGAGCCATAATCGGTCAAATACCCGGTTAATCGTTCTTGTACCAGTGAGGAATCAACAGACAGCCGGCCAATCGAATTATCGACAAAGAAACCCGTAGACAGTGGGTAGGCTTTGGCGACTCGCACATGATAATCCACGGCCCAGGCCCGGAACGCGGGGGAGGAAACATTCGTCGCATACCGCATCTCACCGTAGTACGGGTAGAAAAGTCGGCTTTCGTACTGGAATCGGGCGTTCATCCCCGGCCGTCGGTGGGCGTATTCCGCATCGTTCAAGTAGCCATCGCCATCCTTGTCGGCACGGCTATCGAACGCCGGGATGGTGCCGTTGACCGTGTAATCCCGGCCCAGAACCGTCTTGGCGATCGGCGCGATACCATCCGACGTGGTGCGGATGCGGGTATAGAAGAACCGCGCACTGCCTCCGATTGAGGCGGCCACCCAGTCCCGCGGTGGGTTGAAGGTGATGGTGCCACTTCGGGTAAGCCCGGCGGTGCCGTCCGAGCCGATTGCGAGTGTCTTCCAGAGTGTCGGTCGACCTTGGGCATCGACGGCGGCGACGTATTCCAGCGTGCCCCGCCAACCGGACGCAGCCGCGGATTGCAGAGTGACGTTCAATTCTCGATACTTTTCGACATACCCGAACGCCGTGGAACTCCCGAGGCGACCCAACGTCAGTGTCGAACGGGTATCGCGGGCTTCTCGGGTCCAGTCGGTCCAGCTTTTCCCATTCGGACTCTGATAGACACCCCAGAACTGCTCGACGGGAATGGAGGAAGGACTCGATCCGTTGAACGGTGTCTCCCGCGTGACATGGTAGAACGCGGCTTCACGGTCTGAGTGTGTGCGGTCAGCGTATTCATTCCAGTCCGTCAAAAGACCCAGATACATGTTCGACAAATTCGTATAGATGAACTGCGGAGTCTTTGAGTTGATGTCGGCAATCGTCTGCTGATACTGCAAGTTGGGAATGACGAGGTCCACGCCCGCTTGCAACAGGCTGTTCTCGATGCTGCCGAACGGTGTCCCGTAGTAGGCCAGATTGGCCACCCGAATCCAGTCGTATGTCCGTGGCACCACGGGCAGCGAAGGGTTGACCGGCGTGGGGGTCGGTGGCACGGGGGTGGGTGAGGTACTCGGTGTGCCTCCCGTATCTTGCGGCGGGGGCGGAGGTGAAGTCGGTTTATCCTGCTCGGTAGGAATCGTCGGAATCGTGCTTCCGGTGGGTGCGGTGACAATCACGTTATCGAACTGAATCTGTCCGGCGTAACCGCTATTCCGCAGGATACCCACACTGCCGCTTTGCGAAATCGTGCTGTCGGTGCGGGTCAACGCCCAGGTCGGCGTGGTGCCCCACGTTCCGTTGGCGTTCAGATATTGCCCGGTGTCCGCCCGTAGCAGTTGCACCCGGAGCGTGTTCCCCTGTGCGGACAGGGAGACTTGTAGCCATTCCCCGCTCACCCAGGAATTGGATTTGACCGAAGCCAGTAGAGTCGATTGCCCTTGGGAGACTTTCCAGAGTTTGAGTTCGACTCCCCGCACCACGGTCACGGCGTAGTATGAAGGTTTCGCAGTGGCGAGGTTGGTGCCCCGAAGAAACACCCCCGCTGGGATGAGGCTATCCACATAGAGCGATGAGGATACCTGAACATCCCGCGCCACCGTGTTCGTGACCCAGGCCCGCGCGGAACCGATGCTTCCGCCTTCCTCCCGCAGCGTGTCATCTCCGTACTGGCGGAACGACTGACCCGATTCGGTCCAGGAACTCCAACCGCTGGGCAC
>JAIXLE010000256.1 GCA_026931725.1 Bacteroidales bacterium | reverse complement strand
GCGGAGGTGTACAGGTTGTACCGGGTGATTTCGTTCAACCCCTGTTTCTTCTCCATCGTCATGAACGCCGAGTAGGGAACCATTTCCCCCTTGTCGTTCTGCACGAACAGATTGGACAAGTCTTCTGGGTAGCGGCGAAACTCAGGCTTGGCCTGCACGAACACCTTGAAGAATTGGTTGAAGAGAATGAACCCTTGTTCCCAGGTACTACCGATCAGGATGTTCAGGTTATCCATCGCCGTTTTGATCGACACCCCCTTCTGCATGGCGATCTCATTGTTGATGATGAGTTCATACTGCGGGTAGTTGGCGGCATAGAAGGTGAACAGGTTCGAGAGTTCTTTCCGCTTCTTCAAGGCAGCCATGAACTTGTCGGTGACTTCACCGAGCCGGGCGTAGTTGTTCGAGTTGGTCTTGTCGAGTACCAGTAACGAAATCCCCCCGGCGGTCCCGAATCCGGGCACGGCGGGCGGTTCAAAGAACTCCAGCTTCACGTTACTCAGCACACGGGCTCTTTCTTCCAGTTCGACGATGATTTCCCGAGCGGTTCGTTTCCGCTCGGCCCAGTTCTTCAAGTTAATCAGACAGGTTCCCGCATTCGATCCCCGCCCTTCGGTGAGGACTTCGTAACCGGCCAGCGAAGTCACGGAAGTCACTTCCTCGATCTCTTTGGCAATCTTTTCGAGTTCGTGGGACTTGGAGTTCGTGTATTCAAGTGTCGAACCGGGTGGCGTTTGCAGCACGGCGTAAATGATCCCTTGATCTTCACCCGGAATGAACCCGGTCGAGAGCTGCGTATTGACGACGACCACGCCCGCAACGAACCCACCCACGACCCCCAGCGTCAGCACCCGGCGGGTGATGATCCGTTTCAAAATGCCACCATAAATGTTCGTCACCATTTCGACGGCTCGGTCGAACGGCTTGCGGACTAATGGCAACGCCAGCAGCAGGAAGCCGACCGGCCCCCACAGTTCGTAGGCCATGTAGGTCATGCCACCGAGAACCACCAGGCCGCCAACCGCGACGAGCAGCAACTTGAAGATGCTGCGGCGTTTCTTCGGAACAGGAGCGTGACCGGGCGCAGGGTGCCCATCTCCATGGCCGGCATCGTGCGCGTGTTCGTGTGGCTTCAGAATCATCGCACAGAGTACGGGGGTCAGCGTCAGGGCGACCAGACGGGACAGGATGATGGAGGTGGCCATCGTGATGCCGAATTGGCGATAAAACTGCCCCACCGGCCCCGGAATGAATGTCACCGGGACGAACACCGAAGTCATCACCAACGTGATGGCGATGATGGCCCCGCTGATCTCGTGCAGCACCTCCATCGTCGCCAAGTACGGGGACAAATGCTTCTCCGCCATCTTGGCGTGGACCGCCTCGACGACGACGATGGCATCGTCGACCACGACCCCGATGGCCAGCACCATGGCGAACAAGGTGATCAGGTTGATGGACAATCCCATGACCTGGAGGATGAAGAAAGTTCCGATCAACGACACCGGCACCGCCAGAATCGGAATCAAGGTGGAACGAATGTCCCCCAGGAACATATAAACGACGAGCGATACGAGGATAAACGCTTCCACCAGGGTATGCACCACCTTCTCGATGGAGGCATCCAAGAAACTGGAGACATCGTAAGCCAGTTCGTAATCCATGCCGGGCGGGAATGTCTCGTGCTTGATGTCTTCGAGTTCTTTCTTGATGTTGGCGATCACCTCGGCCGCGTTGGAGCCGGGGGCTTGTTTCAGAACGATGGACGCGGCCGGGTAGCCGTTGATGTCCGAGTAGATGTCGAAGAATTGCGGCCCGAGTTCGACTTCTCCGACATCCTTGAGTTTGAGGTTTTCCCCCTTGGGGTTCGCACGCAGGATAATTTCGCCGTACTGCTCGGGTTTGTTATATCTCCCAACGTATGTGAGAACGTATTCCTTCGATTGCGAGGTTTTCCCGGTCGCCTGCCCCAGGCGACCGGGTGAGCCGATGATACTCTGCTCGGAAATCTGCTTCATAATCTCTTCGGTCGAGATGTTGTACCGCCGCATACTATCGGGGTTCAACCAGACCCGCATGGCGAAGATCCGGTTCCCGAGGTTCCGGGGGATCCCCATCCCCTGAATCCGCTTGATCCGGGGCATGACGTAGATATTGGCGAAGTTGAACAGTTCCTTCTGGTCGGCGTTGGGGTCTTTGCTATAGAGGTTGACGTACATCAACATACTAGGAACGACCTGACTGACGAGAATCCCTTCCCGGACGACCAACGGCGGCAACTGGAACAACACGATGTTGACCCGGTTCTGGACGTTCACGACGTTGATGTTGGGGTCGGTGCCCGGCTCGAAGTAGATCGTGATGGCGGCTTCCCCGGCACTGGTGGCGGAGGAAGACATGTACCGCATGTTCTGCACCCCGTTAATGGATTGCTCCAGGGGAACCAGAACCGCATCGACCAGCACGTTCGCACTCGCCCCCGGATAGGAGATTGTCACCATCACCGTCGGCGGCGCGACGGAGGGGAACTGTGCGACGGGGAGAGTGAGGACACCCAGCACCCCGAGGAACAGGAGGATGATGGAGATGACGATGGCCAACGCCGGACGATAGAGAATCTGTGTGAACATATAATCCAGTGATCCGCGTGAGACTCAGGAAACAAACGGCCCTTCGCCGCTGCCGTTTGTGAGGACAACCGCTGACTGCCTGTTGCCTTGAGGTTACTCGGCGTGGTACTTTTGGGTGGACAATGCTTTTTCGGGTTTCTCAAATTCAAATTCGATCTTTTCCCCGTCCTGAACTTCGCGGACACCTTCCAACACGATCTGATCGGATTCAGTTAATCCATCCTTGATGATGAAGATGTCATCCTGTTCGTAGCCAATCTTAATTAACCGTTGGTGAACAACGCCTTCTTTGTCGACGACGAAAACGTAGCGTTTGTCGAGGATTTCAAAGGTGGCCCGCTGCGGGATGACGAGGGCTTTGGGTAATGTCCGGTGAATCAGAATGGTGCCGGTCTGCCCATGACGCAGCAAGCCTTCGGGGTTGGGGAAGTCGGCCCGGAACGGGACGGTGCCGGTCTGGTTGTTGAACTTGGCTTCAATCGCGGTGATGGTGCCGATGTGGGAGAATTTTTGTCCGTTGGCCAGGACCAGTTCGACATGACGCAGTTCTTCCGCATGCCGATTATCGTGGCCATCCCGGTCATCATCGTCCCGATCATCGTCATCATCATCTTTGTCGTCATCCTGTTTCTGGGAAGCCGCCTTGACTTTGGCCCCCACTTTCACCTGCATGGATGTCTGATTCTGTTGCCGCAAATACTTCAGACCGTCCAGATATTCGAGATACTGGGCTTCGGGCACGTTGAAGTAGACCCACAGTACGCTGTTATCGGAAAGCGTAGTCAACACGTCGCCCGCATCCACGAGGCTACCCAACTGTTCCATGAGGCGATCGACGATTCCGCTGTAGGGGGCTTTGATGTCCGTGAAGTTGAGTTCCGCCTGGGCCAGAGCGGCCTTGGCCTTGGCGCGATCGAGTTCGGCTTGTTTCAAGGCCACTTCCTGCACGGAGACAACGCCTTGTTCGTTGAGCCGTTTGGTGTTGTCGAAATTGATCTGCGCGAGACGGGCTTCCGCTTGTTCCGCGTCCAGTTTGGCCTGATAAAGTGGCGGGAGGATTTTGAACATCACCTCCCCTTGCTGCACGGCTTGCCCTTCCTTGACGTTGATCTTTTGGATGTAGCCGTTTTCCAGGGCACAGATTTCGATGTGACGCTGCGAGTGAATCTGGCAGACGTAACTCCGGGTGAACACGACATCCTTGACCTCAGGGCGCGTCACCAGGATCTTGTTTTGGTGTTCATGGTGGGCGTGGTCGGCCTCATGATGGCAGGCCGGCAGAATCAAGGCCACCACGGCCGCGATTGTCGTAGGGATGGGGCAGTATTTCATGGGAGTGTTTTGACCAGCCATAGGCATGTGAGGTATGCAACCCGTGAAGCCCGTTTCACACTGGAGAGTTGTGTGTTTTGGTTGACACCCAATCAACCGCACGAACTCGATTCTCAACAGTTCAGCAACTTCCGTTCCGAAGTGTGCCCATCTTTCCCAACAACCGGGATTCCGCAGGGAGTTCTTCCCCAAACCGCCCCCAAACCGCTCTGGGATAGCGGGAAGTGGAATGCCGAATCGGGTGTGTGTGGGTTGCCGGATTGGTCACCGTTCGTGGGTGGGCGGCATCCGTGGGAATGGTTCCCAATCGACCATGTTGGCCGTCTGATGATCGTTTCCTATTCCCTCACACCGCTCGCAAATCCTATACACTAACGATCATAATTTTGTATATTCACAATGGGTTGGTCTGAAAAATGAATCCAATTCCAAAACGATATTGCGAAAAACGGAAAGATCTGCTTACCTGAACCGTGCGCGGACAGATTACAACCTGGGCAACCGGATCCTCGGCTCCAAACCTAGAGGTTGAACATGAACACTTCTTCCCGCATCACCTGGCGGATGCCACCCTGGATTCTGGCCTGTTTGGGGGTATTTTGCACAGTTCCTGCCCCTGCCGATACCGTCGATTGGGTGTTTCTCAAAAATGCCCCGCAGATCTTTTCGGCGACAGAGAAACTGGGAGTTTCCGATGTTGCGGTCCTCAACTTCAGCATCCGTCGCCCGGATGGGCAGGTCGATTTTCGTTCGGGCGTGGCCAATATCGACTTGGCCCGCCGCCTGGAGAACACCTTAATCCTGGCCAATAATGATAAGGCACCGTTGATGGTGCTGACCGGCTCGGGGGAAGCGGCCCGCAAGCTCCCCGCGAATACCACCTGGAAAACGGTAGAAGGCCGCAAAACCCTCGCCACCATCGGCAAGTTGCCGATCGCTTGGGACAGCACGAATTCCGCCCTACCCCAAGCCTTCGTGACGGGAGAATTGGCTTTTTCTGCTGATTATCGCAGCATCACCATCACTCTTTATGGCTTCACCGCCCAACAACCCGCAGAGTTGAAGTCACTCCTCGTCTTGAACGGCTACTCCCAAGAGCAACCCCAAACCATCCCGACTGATCGGGGTGTGCTGGCCATGGCGGGGATCGGTTATGTCATCTCGCACATCCCCGAAAGCTCCCGCAATCAGACGGATGTAGCGGCCCAAAAATCGGCAGCAGAAGCATTTGCCCATTCGGATGGGTTTAAGCAGCTCGCCGGAGCCAGCCCCATACGCCTGGAATTCCTCATTAACGGCCAGCCCATCAAACTGTACTCGGACCCCCTGCATCCGGGTGTCGGGAAGTTTGTCCCGTCCGCGCTGGACCCCAAGCGGGGCGATGAGGTCGCGTTCCGTTTGACGAATACATCCGACAAAGACACTTATGCGGCCCTGCTCGCCGTCAATGGCCGGAATACCAACTCCCTGAATCCCGATGCGTGCCATCTGAACGAGGCACCACCGCACCAACATCGCATGTGGGTACTGGAGCCCGGCCAGACTTTCGACATTTTGGGATTCTACGAAAGTACGGACGGAAAATATCGGAAGTTCGAGGTTCTCAACGCAACGGAATCGGAAGCCAACTTTAACCTGATGTCAGACCTGTACCGTGGATTGGTGACACTGCATGTCTTCCAGAACAAGCCACCCATGACCCCTCCCGACCCGGCCCCCCGACAGGAAGAAGTACAAAAAGAGGCGATTTTTCTCGATGCCTCCACAATCACACTGGGAATGGGCGGAGCATCCGTCAATACCATCCGCAATACGCAAGACCTGAAAAAAGCGCAGGAGGAACTCGCAAAAAGGGCCAACGTCATCCTGAACAACGGCTCCTTCCAAGCCGATCCACACAAAACCCAACTCGTTTCCCGTGGGTTGATCGTCGATGGTCAGGTTCTGGAATCGGCTGGTCCCATCAAGCGGATCTCCTTCGATTTGGACCCGGCCCCGATTGCGTTCCTGCGCATCCGATACTACGATCGACCACAATAACCTCGCAACTGGCACCGAGTTCATTTTCCGCCACACTGTGACCATTCGGGGGTTTGCCAATGTCCGACGCTGACCCACTGGAGCCGTATGTCCGCGAATGGCACGCGGCTCGCGCCCGTGGCAAAGACCCCGCGGCGGAAGAACTCTGCTGGGATCGCACGGACTTAATCCCCGCCCTCACCCGGCGACTCGATGAACTCCGTACCGGGCGCATCCCCAGCCTCACCCCCGAGGATGCCAACGCGGAAAGCCTCATCCAGCAGGATGAGAACCAGTTCTCGGTTTCTTTTCAATCTCGCGTCACACCGGTTTCCCAGAGTCCACCTTCGGATTTCACCCGCACCTTTGCCGCACCTGATGGGAAAAACCTACCACCGTCACCCAAACCATCCGACAAGCCTGACGGAATCACGACTCCCGAACAACTCATCCAACTCGGTGATTACCGCATCCTCTACACGATAGGGGAAGGGGGCATGGGGGTCGTCTACTGCGCGGAAGATACCCGCCTTGGTCGACAAGTCGCCCTCAAGGTGATCCGCCACGATTTCGCGGATCGCCCCAAATTCCGCAACCGCTTCCTGAATGAAGCCCGCTCGCAGGCCCGAATCGAACACGAAAACATCACACCGATCTATCAGGCTGGTGAAGATTCCGGGCGATTGTTCATCGCCATGCCCATTCTGCGCGGAGAAAGCCTCCGCAAACGCCTCGACCAGGAAAAACGCCCCCCCATCCCCTTCACGATCCAAGTCGGTATCGGCATCGCCGAGGGACTGGCCGCCGCCCATGCCTTGCATGTCATTCACCGGGATGTCAAACCGGCCAACGTCTGGATCGAAGCCCAGGCGAATACGTCCGCCAAAGGGGGATTCACGCCGGCACGGTGTAAACTCCTCGACTTCGGACTCGCCCGCGCCATCGCCTCTGAAGAACAGATCGCCCTCACGGGCGCGGGCGACATCATGGGCACCCCCGCCTACATGAGCCCCGCCCAAGCCACCGGCACCCGCGATGACCCCCGCGTTGATCTCTATAGTCTCGGCGTGCTACTCTACGAAATGACCACGGGGCGATTGCCGTTCACTGGCGATACCCCTGTCAGTGTCATCATGAAAGCGGCTTCCGAAACCGCCACGCCGGTTATTCAGCTGAATCCCGATGTTCCCGCCGAACTCTCCGGGTTGATCGAACGCCTGATGTCCCGCGATCCGGTACACCAAAAGATGACGGCTGCCGAGGTCGCGGAGGAACTCGGCTGGATCCTCGAACAGGTCCGGGAATCGGAATATATCCATCTCCGAGCCACACGCCCCGTTTGGCAGCGGGCGATCGTTCCGGCTCTCATCAGCCTGGGTGTATTGATCGGCGGCCTCATCCTCTGGGACATCAGCTTCGACTCCGACTCCCCCGTTCCGCCTTTCCCAGCAACCGAACTGGCTCAAGGCCATTCGACCCAAACACCCAGCACGACCACCAGCATTCCGGTTATTCCGGTTTCACCTCCCACGCCCCCCAGCCCACCGGCCACGACATCGACCCAGTCAACCCCCATTCCCCCCGTCCCGGCGACCAAGCCAGTCCCCATTCCCTCGACGGTCACGGTACGGGTCATGCCCGTGGATTCGACCATTGCGTTCCATCCCCAAGGAGAAACGGGGGGAACGATCCAACCGGGAACCCTTCCGGGGTCGTACCTTATCGAACATCCCGTGTCCGTGTTCCAATTGCGGCTCGAAAAGAAGGGTTTCCTCCCCCAGGAATTGACCGTCGATCGTGGCCGCACGCGAGAATACACCGTCGCACTGGTGCCCGCGCCACCGCCGCCCACGGTGATCGCGCACATTCTCCAGCTACCCAGGAATGCCACGGTCACCTTCCCGGATGATCCGACCGCCCAAAAGCAACCCACAGAACCTGGTCGTTTCATTGTGGCACGCCGGAAACAGTCCGTTCGGGTCGCCGTGCCGGGCTACAAGACCGTAACGCTCGAACTGAAACCTGATCGGGAACCCGTATTGGAATTGCGTCTCGCACTGGTGCCGGAACCCCCAGCGCCGGAAATGCAGAACACGATCGGATTGACGCTCAAACTGATCCCAGCCGGGACGGCGACCTTGGGCATGGACCCGCCCCGCGATCCGCTGTTATCGCAAAAATTTGCAGACCAACGCACCCGCACGGTGACCATTACGAAACCGTTCTACATCGGGAAAACGGAAGTCACACGCGCACAATTCCAGAAGTTCGTGCTGGCAACCGGACACCGTACCACTGGGCCACGCTGGGGTTACGACAAAAAATCCCCCCAATGGTTCACCATCGCCCCCGAGTTCAGCTGGGAGAACCCAGGGTACAAACAGGATGAAAACCACCCCGTTGTGAATGTCACTTGGCTGGAAGCAACCGCATTCTGTGAATGGCTCTCGAAGAAGGAAGGCAAAACCTATCGCCTTCCCACGGAAGCCGAGTGGGAGTACGTCACGCGGTTATCCTCCCCGACACCGAAACTGAATGCCGACCCCCAAACCGTACTCCAATCGGCCAACTTGGCGGATGATAGCCTCCTCCAATCCTTGAGCGATGGGGAGAAGAAGCCGATCGCACTGTCCGGCAACGACGGATTCAGTTTCACGGCTCCCGTGGCGCAAAAAGCCGCCAACCCGCTCGGCTTGCACGATCTGTTCGGCAACGTCGCGGAATGGTGCCAGGACCACTACGGAGATTGGGCGAAACTCAAGGAAACGGACCCGATCCAGACAACCCCACACCCCGACGACTTCCGCGTCATCCGCGGCGGTTCGTTCCTGACGGGTAGCATCGCCGGAACCTACTTCCGCAGCCACCTCCCCGCGGACTGTGCCGACATGCAAACCGGGTTCCGCATCGTCGCCGAAATCCCCCCGTTGCCCCCGATTCCCACCAAATGAGGGAAGCCCGAGAGAGGCCGACATCGGGAATCACGCTGTTTTCGTTCCCGGTTCCCGTGTGAACCCGGTTCTGATCCCAATAGAATACCGTTTTGCGAGTCGGGAAGCGGGCCTGTTCCCCCACAAACAGGTTGCCAGCACCATCCTGCGCGGGCACGTCCGCACGGAGCCACCATGCCATCATCCCCATTTCAAGCCGTCGCCGAGGCCGCGGGTGCGGTCTGGACCGAAGCGGTGGACTTCCGTATCCCCGCCCACTTTGGCGACCCGGCACATGAATATTCCACCGCCGTGGAATCGGCCACCCTGTTCGATCTCTCGCACACGGCCAAGCTGGAAATCACCGGCCCGGATGCTCCACAGTTCCTGCATAACATTTCCACGCAAGATGTTGCGAATCTCCCACTCGGCGGGGGCTGTGAACTCTATTTTTGCGATGCCCGTGCGAAAGCCCTGTTCGCGGCTTGGGTCTACCATGTCCGATTGGCCGATCAACAGCACGCCCTCTGGCTGGAAACCACCCCCGGCCGGGGGCCAGCGCTTCTGAAGCATCTGGATCGGTTCCTGATTGCCGAATCGGTCGAACTGATTGATGCCACCACCCGCTTTGCCCAGTTGCACCTCGCCGGGCCACACGCCCTGGCCGTACTCGCCGCAGCGGTCGGTTCCCCGATTCCCGCTCTGGGCGAATTTCAACATATGGAACGCAGTTTTGGCCCCGCCACGGCGAGTATCCGTTGCCGCAACCGATTAGGGTTACCGGGTTACGACATCGTTTGTCTGAATGCGCGTGCGGAAACACTTTGGAAACAACTCACCGCAGCGGGTGCCCGGCCCGCCGGGGCGGAAGCCTTTGAGGTTCTCCGCATCGAAGCGGGCACGCCGATTTACGGTGTCGACATCGACGAAACCCGCTTTGTCATGGAAATTGGCCATGCCACACGGGCCGTGAGCTACAGCAAGGGTTGCTTTCCGGGTCAGGAACCGATTGTCATGGCCCGCGATCGAGCTGGGCGAGTCAACCGGGCGTTTTTGGGGTTGAAGATCCTCAGCGACCACGTTCCGGCGGCCGGAGCCAAACTGGTGAAGGACGACCAGGAAGTCGGCATCATCACTTCCGCGACCCGCTCACCCCGTTTGGGGGCACCGTTGGCACTGGGCTATGTTCACTGGAAATCCACGGACACAGGCACCCGGCTCACGGTCGAAACCGAGTCGGAGTCGTTCCCAGCGGAGGTACTCGGGTATCCACCACTGGCCCAATAGCGGTTGTCTCATCCTTGCGGTGGCTGGGGGCGTTGCTTCGAGAAATCGAGTTCCGGGTTATATTCCTCCGGGCGTTCCGGTTCCGGGTGAGATGCCAGTGCGTCTTTCTCCACGAGACGCGGTTGACGGAACGTGAAAAATCGCACAATGTTCCAAACTCCCAACGCCACGGCCAGGATGACCGCCAGATCGAAATTCGCATTATCGTTCCAGGCCGCGGGTGCGAACCATTGCCGATAATAGATCCCGAACGCGGCCACGAACCAGAACGCGGCGAGAAACAGCCGCAAGATGCCCAATTGCATGATGATTCCCCTTAAGAGATGCGTCTTGTGTTGAGTCTAACACGAAACGGGCTGAGGAGATACTCTCTCCGGCGGCACGCCAACTGAAGCTGGCGGAAACCCCAGCACAGACACAAGCGGCCCTTGAGTCTGCGCGGTTCCCGGATTACCTTGACACCCAGACCCGATCTTCACCATTCCACATGGGAACCCTCATGAGTACCGACGCGACAACCCCGGAAGCCCGGCAAATGCGGATGAAGGAATTCATGCAACTGCTGCCCTTGACGATCGAATTGGCCGGGTTACCCACTTGTGATCCGAACCGCTCGTTCACCACGGATCAGATGGAAGCCCGTGCCACGAGCTTACGCAGCGCCTACAAGGTCGCCCGTGCCCTCATCCGTGAGATCGGTGAAACCGGACAGTAAAGCGGCCCCGATGCTCGGCTCCCGCTCCCGCTCCTGCACAGGCGGGGCACGACCTCACAGGCCCAGCCGCGACTGGACACGCGGAATCCTGCCGCATCGTCTCAACATCAGCGGGACCGAGCGTTTGTCGCCTTCAGGTGGGCGAGGACGATGCGGATTTGATCGTAGCTGACTTGCTGGTTCAACAAGTCGCAGATGGGCTTGAGCTTCGCATCTCCGAGTTCCCGCGCGGCGGCGGCGACTTCAACATAGATTTCATCCGAAACCCAGGTCGCCACGCTGGCGGGTGCTTCTTGCTGAATCCATTCCGTGAGGTATTCCACGATCGTGGAGCGGGCCAGCCCGGTTTCTCCCATCACATCCGGGATCGCGGTTCCAGTGTGGAACAGTTTATGAGCCAAGCGTTTGCGATCACTCCGCGACGGCGGCGGCGGCGGGGATGCCGGATGATCAGGCTCCGCGTATTCCTGCAAATATTCCGTGATCGCCTGGAGGAACAGTGCCCCGTAAGCGCTGAGCTTGGCATCACCGACACCGGGCACTTGCCGCATCGCCCGCAAGTCCCGCGGACGCAGTCGGGCCATCTGCTGGAGGACGGCATCGGAAAAAATGATGTAAGGCGGCACCTTCTGTTCCTGGGCACACTCCCGACGCAGGCCGCGTAATCGCTCAAACAATCCGGTGTCCACACCTTCCGCCGCGGCGTAGTGCGTGGATGCGGCTCGCTCCGACTTCTTCCGGCTCCGTTTCGGTCGGCTAATCAAACGGACAGACCGTTCCCCTTTCATCACCTGCCAGGATGTCGCATTCAGTCGCAGGACGGGGAATTCCTCATCGGACTGACTCAGAGCATCTTGCCCAAGCAGTTGATAGACCCAATCACGCAAGTCTGTCTTGGATATATCCGACAGGAGGCGGAACGTGGAAAGCTGGTCATGCCGATACTTTCTCACCATCTCGGTATTCTCACCGCGTAGCACGGAGAGGATGTGACCGATGCCGAACCGTTCTTGGACACGGGCCACGCAGGAGAGGATTTTCTGAGCGATGATGGTGGAATCCGGGACTTCGAGCGTTTCTTTCAGGCACAGATCGCAGGCGGCGCAGTCGTCGCGGTCGTACTCTTGGCCAAAATGCTGCACCAGGGCACGATGTCGGCAAACGGCCCCCCGTGCGTAGCTGGTCAACTGATTGAGTTGGGCTAGTGCCGTGGTCACATATGTAGGGTCGGCCCCGTTCTCCAACGCGGACTTTTCGATGATGCTCCGCAGCACCATCACATCAGCCCCGGAGTAGAGCAACACGCACTCGGACGGCAGCCCATCGCGGCCCGCTCGGCCGGTTTCCTGCTGGTAATGCTCGATCGACTTCGGCAACGCCGCGTGAACCACGAACCGGACATCGGGCCGGTCGATCCCCATGCCGAACGCCACCGTGGCCACCACGACATCCACAGCTTCAGACACGAACGCATCCTGAGCTTGGCCCCGCGCCGCGGCACTCATCCCCGCATGGTAGGCCGCCACCCGGTAGCCATCGCGTTGCAGGCTCGCCGCCAGATCATCGACATCCTTGCGACGCAGGCAATAAATGATTCCGCCTTGGTTCCGGTGCCGGGCCATCACCTCACGGACTTGTGAACCCAGATCGGTGCGGGGGATGATGCGGTACGTCAAATTTGGCCGATCGAAGTTGCCGACGTGGAATTCGGGGTTATCCAGGTTCAGTTGGCGGGCAATGTCTTCTCGGACCTGGGGTGTCGCGGTGGCGGTGTATGCATGGACGTTGGCACCGGGGAACAGTTCCTTCAACCGGCCCAGTTGCCGATACTCCGGGCGAAAGTCGTGCCCCCAGTGGCTGATGCAGTGGGCCTCGTCGATGGCAAAAGTGCGGCAATTGGTCGCACGCACGATCCGATGGACATCGTTCGTGGCGATCCGTTCTGGGGACACGAAGATGAGGCGGGCGGCACCGCGTGCCAGGATCTGATCGGTGGCGGCTCGTTCCTGCGGGGTCTGGGAACTGTCGAACCGGATGGCGCAGATGCCGTTGCGAGTCAGACCATCGACCTGATCTTTCATCAAGGCAATGAGGGGCGAGACAACGATGGTGGGCTCTTGCCCGGCAACCGCCGGTGCCTGATAGCACAACGACTTGCCGCCGCCGGTGGGTAAGACCACGACGGAATCCCGCCGAGCCAGCACCGCCCGGATGGCGCGATCCTGCAACGGACGCAGCCCTGGGAATCCCCAATATTGCGCGACGACCGCCAGCAACGGTGCCATATCCAGGGAAACAGGCGGCATCAATCGCGGCTCCAGACCCAGAGGCTCGCGCCCCAATGGACCATCACGGCAGCCGAGGGCGGGACACTCTACTCGATTCGTTCAACGCGGTTCGTTCATTCCTTTACCGATTACTTCTCGCGGCGGATGGACCAGATCGTCAGTTGATCCAGAATCGCACGGCATTCCGAGAGAGGCAGGCCACCAAGGGCGGCACGGGCACTGCGGCTCAGTTCCTCGGCCCGGCGGCGGGCGTAGGACACGGAGCCGGTTTCCCGGAGTAAGTCTCCGATACGTTCCCGCCGGGCCGGATCGGGGGAACGCAGCCAATCGCGCAGCCCTTCCGCATCGCACGGCGACAAGCGGTGCAGGGCGTGAATCAGGGGGAGTGTCAGTTTCTGTTGCTCCAGGTCGGTGCCGAGGGTCTTGCCCGCCGTGTGCGTGTCGCCGGTCAGGTCGAGCAGGTCATCGGCGATCTGGAAGGCGATGCCCAGGTGTCGACCGTAGGTGGCCAGTTGGTCGGCGGTTTCCTCGGGCGCTCCCGCGTACAGGGCACCGAGTCGGCCACACACTTCGGTCAGGGCCGCCGTCTTGCCGTCGATGATAGCGAAGTATTCCGTTTCGGTCAAATGCAGGTTCCCGCGTTCACGGATTTGTTGTAACTCGCCCGCGCAGACCCGGTTGGTCGCTTCGCCCACGAGTTCACAAGCCCGCTGATCGACCCGGCTCGTCAGATGGAATGCATGGGTGAACAGCATGTCGCCGAGCAGGATGGCGACTTTGTTCCCCCATTCCGCGTTGAAGGTCGGAATGTGGCGGCGGGTGTCGGCCTCGTCGAGGACATCATCATGCACCAGAGTCGCCGTGTGAATCATTTCGACCACGGCGGCGAGGATGTGGTGCGCGGGGGTCACGGTGCCGCAGGCTCGCGCGGTCAGCAGCAGCAGGGCGGGACGCAGACGCTTTCCCCGGTAGTGTCGCAGATGCGTGATGAGCGGGGCCACGGGCGAACGGTACTGCGCCAAGGTGTCCGTGAAAATCTGATCCGCCGTGGCGATGTCATCCGCGACGGGGCCGAATGGCGGATCGCATCGGGAACCGGCGGGCCGGGGCACGGTTTCTGGTGGAGGCTCACTGTTGGAAAGGACACTGTTCACGGCGAACCCCCAGCCCGGTCAGGATTGCGGTTGCGGCGCTGCGGGTGATGCCTCCCGGAGAAAGTCACCCGACTTCCCCCCGGTTTTGTGTTCCAGGCGGATCGCTTCCATCGTCATTCCGCGATCGACCGCCTTGCACATGTCGTACACCGTCAGCGCCGCGACACTAACCGCAGTGAGGGCTTCCATTTCAACACCCGTCCGGCCAAAAACTTTTGCGGTCGCCTCGATACGGAGGCAATCGGGTTCCTGAACGGTGAAGGCGATGTTCACGGAAGTCAACGGCAGCGGATGGCAGAGCGGAATCAGATCGGCGGTTTTCTTCGCCGCCAGGATGCCAGCGAGTCGGGCGACTTCCAGCACATCGCCTTTGGCGTGGCCGCGTTCTCGGATGAGTGCGAGCGTCCCTGGAGCCATGCGGACCACGGCGGAAGCGGTCGCGGTACGGGCCGTCTCGTTCTTGGTGCTCACATCCACCATCCGGGCCGCCCCGGATTCATCGAAATGTGTGAAGCTGGTCATCCCGCTAGCATACGGAATGCGGACCTCATTTCACCCCACTCTGAATGCGGGCGGGTAGAAACTCGTCTCGGGGGTTCCAGGTCGGCAGGCGATCCGCGTTGGCCGCCTTCACGCCGACATCCAACGCGAACTGCCCCAGCACGGCGAAACCGGCAAAATCCCACTCGGGGCGGAACTCATCCTGCGGGGCGTGGTAGGCCGTGTCGTTGAATTTCTGATGGGCCTTGCGGGCGAAATCGTGCGGTTTCCCTCGGATCGCCATCCCCGGTGACACGGAGAACGCCGGAACGCCAGCCCGTGCCAGGGAAAAATGATCCGAGCGATAAAACACTCCCAGATGCGCCCGTTGATCCGCCTCGATGGTGAGCTGATTCTGTTGCGCGGCAACTTGCACGAGGGGCCAAGCGGTCGTGCGATCGGCTCCGGTCACCACGAGCGTTTCGGGGATGCCGAGGGGCAAAATCATGTCGAAGTTCAGATTCAACGCCGTCTTCCCCATCGGAATGATGGGGTGTCGGGCGTAATACTTGGAACCGAGCAACCCTTCTTCTTCCGCGGTGACGGCCAGGAAAATCGCGGAGCGTTTCGGCTTGATGGGGAGAGCCGCCCAGGCACGGGCCAGTTCCAAAATCATCCCGCAGCCGGTGGCGTTGTCGGCGGCACCGTTGTAGATGGTATCACCGACGACCGCACGCCCCACGCCGAGATGATCCCAGTGGGCGGTGAACAGCACCGCTTCCGATTTGAGCTGCGGATCGCGGCCTTCCACCATGCCGATGACGTTCTGACTGGTGAACTTTTCAATCGTGGAAGGAATGTGGGCGGACAGCTTCACTCCCAGAGAGAATGGCCGGAACCCCTTGGTATCGGCCAGTTTCAGGGCACCATCGACGGTCTGGCCGGCCAGGGCGAGGAGTCGTTCCCCGGCCTTGCGGGAGAGCCAGCCCGCGAACGCCAGCGCCGGGACGTTCGGATCACGGGCCAGAGCGGCTCCGTCCAACGGCCGCACGACGGAGTACGGGTAACCCGCGGTTTCGGTCGTGTGAATGATGAAGCAGGCTTTCGCACCCCGGCGAGCGGCTTCCTCGAATTTGTAGGTCCAGCGGCCATAGTAGGTCAGCGCCGAACCGCCGAAGAACGCCGGATCGTTCGAGGGGGGCTCATTCGTAAAGAGAATCACCACCTTCCCCCGGACATCGGTATCTCGGTAATCGTCCCAGTCGAACTCCGGGGCCGTAATCCCGTGACCGACGAAGAGGGCTTCCGCGTCGAAGGTGACGAGTTTTTCCTGAGTCTGGCTGGTGCCGGTGAACTCGTCTTCGCAGAGGAAGTTTTGGGTGGAATTCGGTGCGACGGCGCGGAGGGTCGCTTGCGGGCTCGTGGCCAAACGGACCAGCGGCACGGGTTGGAAGAATGTCCCCGAACGCCCGGCGGGTTGGAGGCCCGCTTTCTGGAACGCGGCGGCGAGGTAGTCGATGGTCAGTTCTTCGCCACGGGTGCCGGGCTTGCGGCCTTCGAGCCGATCGCTGGCGAGATATTGAACGTGGGCTTGCACCTGTTCAGGCTGCACCTGCACGGGGCGATCCGCCGCCGAGGTGAACCCGGAGAACAGCAGTAGCACGCCCACGGACCAGAGAGGGGATCGAGAAAGCACGAGGGTGTCCATTCGCTGGAGGAACAAAGCCAAGCCCACGGATTGTAGCCCGTGGGTTGGCATCTGACAACCAGCCGGACATCTTACCGTCTGCGGAACTTCACCGAGGTTCGGTCGAGGTATTCTGGGAAACGGTACACCAGAGCTTGCAGGAAATCGAGCAACTCCGCCAGATCCCGAACGTGAATCGGGTTACTGCTCGTGCCGGAACGGCGGGTGAGGTACACCGCTTCCTGATCGTTGCACCAATCCATAGCCGCCTTGACCGCATCGCGGACCTCGGTGAGACGATCCACGGGTTCGAGTTCCGTCTCACTCAGGGCCAGGAATCGAGCGGCTCCGGTCCAATCGCGTGGCTCGGCGGGGTTGTCCTGCCAACGGCGGAACTCCGTTCGGGAGATGAACGCCTTGATGACATCGTACGGATCTTTCACCACGGCCGGTTTTTCGACGGCCTTGGTGCGGTTGACGGGTTCTGGTTTCAGCGGTTCCCCGTGCAACAGTCGCTGGGCGGCCGTCTGACCGAGTTCCGTGAGCCGGTAGTAATTGGGCCGGATTTTCTCGATGAATTTCTGCTGCACCGGGCTGTGCGACTTCTGCCCCATAATCTCCATCATGACCCGTTTGTGATCCGGGTAAGTCTGAGCGAAGCCGCGGAGGCCGAAGCGGAAGCGGTCACGGGTCCAGGCCGCCACGGTGAGATCCCACTCGCTGAATTCCTGGTTGCCCGCTTCCGCAAGGTCAGCGGCAGCAAGGAGGATGACCTGGGAGGCGGTGAGTTTGCGTTCTGGTGCAACCATTTCGGGATACTCCCGACCCGACTTCCTACCAGGTCGCTTCAAGGATTCAGTACATGGGATGTCTTGGGGGCGGTGATCGTCTCGTTAGATGTTATTTGAATTCTCACGAGAGGAGAAATGAAGGGTTCTTTCCCTCGCGGCGCGGAACTTCTGGAGCAAGTCCCCGCAAAATCGGCAAGGTCGGTTTTGCAGGATTCCCGCTCAGCCGGGGTGCGGCCCACGCCAGACAGGAAAGCATGGGGTGGAATGGCCCGAAAACACACCGAACCGGAGACGGTCGCCCCCGGTTCGGTGTGTGCATCAGAATCGGATGATCCGCATCAATTCAGGCTTTTCGGGGCCGGGAGGACGTTGGCCGGGCTGGTGCCGATGATGGGTGTCGAGGCGAGTTCCGCCTTCCCGATCAGGTCTTTGAGCGTCTTGCGGAAATCGTCGTACTGCACTTGCAGGGCATCCTTTTCCGTAGTCCGGGTCTGCAAGGCGAGCAAGGCTTCATTCCGTTCGGTTTCCAGGGTTTGGGCGCGTTGCACGCTGCGTTGGAGTTTCTCTTCCGTCGCGGCTAACTGGGATTTCGCAACGCTGAGTGCCTGCTGGGTGCTGTTCAACTGGTTCTGCAACTGAGAGCGTAAGGCCGATTCATTCTTCAACTGCGTTTCGAGCTTGGCCACGCGGGTTTCCAGGGCTTTCAGCTGACCCGTCGTGTGGGTGCTGACGGGCTTTGTCGGTTCCGGCTTCGTACACCCCCAGCTCACGAAGACGGAGAGGAGGAGGGAAGCGGCGATCCATTTCAGGTTGCGGGACATATGAAGATGACTCCGAGATAACCGGCCAGGTTCCCGTGTCGGTAGGGCAGAGGCCGGGTAGGCTAGTGGGACCATCGGGGTGATGGCTTCCCAAATTACCTCGTCAGTAAACTTTTTGAAGATTACCAAGATTCACAAGATTGCCCATTCTGCGAACCACCCGCACTCCGATTGTGGGAAAGTTTCCGAGTTTAGGAAATTTCTGGCCAGATTTTCGTCGGTGTCCCGGTTACAATTTTCGCTTTCCCAGGTATCCCGGACTCCGCCTCCCCACGACCCACAGCGACCCCCATGCTGTTCGCCGTTGCTTACGTTCAAGATTTGAACCCCCTCGGAAACCGAATCGCCTCGACGGTGGTGGCCGCGTTGCCGGTATTGGTGCTGTTCTACCTGCTGGTGGGTCGGCGCTGGCTGGCGAGCTGGGCCGGGGCGGCGGGGGCGGCCACAGCCATTCTGATTGCCTGGCTCATCTACGGGATGCCCGTGGAAATGGCGGGCTGGGCGTTCGTACATGGGGCGTTCTTTGGCCTGCTGCCGATCGGCTGGACCGTGTTCGCGGCAATGCTGCTGTACAACCTGACCGTCGAAACCGGCATGTTCACGATCATTCGCCGTTCGATTGGCGGGCTGTCCGGTGATGCGCGGGTGCAGGCGGTGTTGATCGGCTTTTGCTTCGGGGCGTTCATGGAAGGAGCCGCCGGAGCCGGTTCTCCCGTGGCGATCTGCGGGGCGATGCTCGCCGGGTTGGGGGTGCCGCCGATGCGGGCCGCCGTCATTTGCCTGATTGCGAATACGTCCCCAGTGGCCTATGGCGGCCTGGGCGTACCGATTCTGACGCTGGGCACCGCCTCGGACATCAACCCCGCCACACTGAGTATCATGGCTGGGCACCAGCTCCCGATTCTGTCGTGTCTGATTCCGTTGTACATGGTGAAAGCCATGTGTACTTGGCGGCAGACACTGGCCATCTGGCCCGCGCTGGTGGTGGGTGGCGGTTCGTTCGCGCTGTTTCAGTTCACGTTCGCCACGCTGCACACGTTGTGGCCCGGTGCCCCGGAGGTTTGGCCGCTGACCGACATCGGCGGGGGGATCTTTTCTTTAATCACGCTGGCCATCTTCCTGAAGTTCATCTGGAAGCCCCAGGATGAATGGAAGTTCCCGGCCGATCTGCCCGCGGGGCGCGGGCAGACCGTGGAACCGGCTCACCCTACGGATCCGCATGTCGCGGCCGCCGAGGAAGAAGTCTCGACCCTGTTCCCCAGTGGTGTCGGCATGGTGGAACGGGAAGAACCGCTGACGGCGGGACGCATCGCGCTGGCGTGGTCGCCGTTCGTCATCATGGCGTGCTGTCTGGCCGGGGCGGGGATGCTCCGACAGGCCGAAACCGCGCATCAGGCACCGCTCCCGGTGGGGCCGCTCCAGACGTACTACACCGAGCCCGTGCCGACCCTGCATCATGAAGTGGAACGCGCGGAACGGCTCCAGAAACCGGGAGCCACCGCCGAGGAGAAGCAGGAAGAGGCCGAGTTCAAATTCACTTGGGCCACGGCTCCTGGAACGCCGGTGTTCGTGGCCGTGCTGATTTCCGCGGTGGTCCTGCGGGCCTCCCCTCGGACGCTGTGGGCGGTTTTGCGTCGTACCGTCTTTCAGATGAAGATTCCGATTCCGACGATTGCGTTCATGCTGGGGCTCAGCTATGTGACGAAGTACGCCGGGATTGATGCCACGCTCGGGGTTGCCTTCGCGGAAACCGGGCAACTGTATCCGTTCTTCGCCGCGATGCTCGGCTGGTTGGGGGTCTTCCTCACCGGCACCGACGCGGGCAGCAACGCCCTGTTCGGCAGCCTGCAAAAGATCACCGCCGGGCAGGTGTTCCAATCCGGCGCGATCACCCACCTGACCGCCGGGCAGACGGATGTCCTCATCTGCACGGCCAACAGCACCGGCGGTGTCATGGGTAAGATGATTGATGCGCAGAGCATCTGCGTGGCCACGGCGGGGACGAATCAGATTGGCCGGGAAGCGGACATCTTCAAGGCGGTGATCTGGCACAGTGTGCTACTCGCCGCGATCGTTGGGGGGCTGACGGTTCTGCAAGCGTATGTGGTGCCGTTCACCCACATGGTGCCGCACCCGTAAACGGACCCAATACGGAGCGAAGCCCGGCGAAACGGAGCGAAGCCCGGCGAAAAAACGTCCACGGTTAATCCAACCGCATCCGCCACCAGGCGAGGCCGAGGAACACCGCTCCGAAACCGGCCAGCACCCCGCAATCACGCAGCACATCGACGGTATCCGGCGGCGGGGCAGGCGGCTGCCCTGGTTCCGCTGGGGGCGGCAGCAACTGCCCATACGCTTCCAACGCCCACGCATGGGGGGTCACCCGGCTGATCTGTCGCATCGTTTCCGGCATCAGATCACGCGGCATCATCGAACCACTCAAGCCCGCCAGCATCAGCACGAGCAGCGTGCCATACACGGCCACCTGTGTCTCGGTGCGGGCCATCCCGGCCACCAGCATCGCCAACCCGACGGCCGCGCAAGACGTGCAGACCACCACGGGTAGCAACAGCCACGGGGCCGGGCCAAAACTCATGCCGAAGATCAGATTGCCGCAGAGCAACAACAAGAACCCCTGCGCCAACGACACCGCCAGACAGGGCAACAGCTTCCCCAGCAGAATCTGCCAGCGGGTCAGGGGTGCGGCCCGGAGCCGAATCAGCGTGCCATGCCGACGTTCCGCGACGAACAGCCAGCCGACCGTGAGAACGAGGAAGAAAGCAAACGTCACCGTGTACGCCGGCACCAGCACCTGATACCGCATCGCCCCCCGATTCAGGCGAACACTGCCATCCGGTGCCTCATAAGCCGAACGGTTCTCGGCGATGGCGGGCGGTTCCTCACTCTTGGTCAGTTTGGCCCAGGTCTTGCCAGTGAAATCATACTTGCTGAAGAACCCGCCGATACCCTTTTGAATCCCCTCGCCGATGGTCTGTTTCGAGATAATCAGATACGCCCCTTTCAGAGCGGGGATATACTGTTCCATCCGATCCATGAACGGCGGCGTGCCGATCATCTCGAACGCCCGACCAATCATCCACGGAATCACCACCCGCATCAGCGTCACTTGCACGACCTGATTGATGACCGAGTATGCCACCAACTGTGATGGATTCCGCAAGATCGTCACGCCGATTTCCCGAGTGAGAATCCCATCCCGATACAGCGGGTTGATCGGATCGTGCGTGAACGGCTCGCCGACGAACGAACAGCGTTGGACGAAGTCGCTGAACTGCGGCTCGAACACGACGACCGCGGCGCGATCCCCCTTGCGGATAAGCCGTTCCGCTTCTTCCCGTGTCGGGATCAGTTCGACGCGGACGTTGCCGGTGTTCGTCAAATCATCCAACACCATCTGGGACCACGGCTTCGGCGGAAAGCCCGTATGGGACTCGGACAGCCCCGCATCGAGATTGACGACGGAAACCCGAATCCGATCATCGGGTTTCTGCTCGAACAGGCTGCCGATCGACAGACCGAGAATGAGAATCAGCAACAACGGCATCACGAGCAGGATGACAGCCGAGCGGGAGTCCCGCAGCAGCAATCGCAAATCCTTGAGGGCGAGGGTGAGCGTGGGCATCATACGCGGTCAATCCCGGAGATCGTGGCCGGTCAGGTGAAGGAAGACCCGCTCCAACGTCGGTTGTTGGAGTTCCATCGTGGTTGGCATCTGGGCGAGTTCCGCGCAGACCGTGGCGATGCGCGGCAGCAACGGTGCCGCGTTGGGCGTGGTGAGTTCGACCCGCTGACCCTGAATCGTGCAGCCGGTCACCCCAGGAAGTTCGGCAAGCCGTGCCCGCAGAGTTTCTGGTGGCGTGTCAAATTGCAGATGCAGTACAGATTCCAGCCGTCTCAGCAGATTCGGCAGCGTGTCACAGGCGAGCATCCGGCCCTGGTCCATGATGGCAATGCGCGGGCAGAGCGCCTGCACTTCTTCCATGTAGTGGCTGGTATAAATCATCGTCATCCCGGCGGCGTTCAACGAACGGACCTGCTCGAAGATGTGATTGCGGCTCTGCGGGTCCACGCCGGTGGTCGGTTCATCGAGCAGGAGCAGTTTGGGCCGGTGAATCACGGCGATGGCGAGGTTCAGTCGGCGTTTCATCCCGCCGGAGAACGTCCCCGCGCGGTCGTCACCCCGTTCCGTGAGTCCGACCCCGGCAAGTAGTTCTTCGACCCGGTGCCGCAGGGGTTCCCCGGCGAGTCCGTACAACCGCCCGAAGAATGTCAGATTCTCGCGGGCCGTCAGTTCCGGGTAGAGTGCCAGATCCTGCGTGGCGATGCCGATGGATTGCCGCAATGAGCGGGCTTGCTGGGATAACGGCTGGCCGAACAATGTCACGGTGCCGGAGGTGGCATCCAGCAACCCAGCCAGAATCGACATGAGCGTAGTTTTCCCCGCTCCGTTCGGCCCAAGCAGGCCAAACAGTTCGCCTGCCTGCACATCCAGGCTCACGCCGTTCAGCGCCGGGGCACGGCCGTACTGCTTGCGGACATCGGAAATGGCGAGAATCGGCTGGTTCATGGTGCCTGTTCACAGGGTGCCGAGTCATCTTATAGATAAACCGGATGTGGGTGTCTCCGGCTCTGCGTTTGTCGGAAAACCAGGGACTGGCATCCCCGGTAGTGTTCGCCCATCGCTGTCATTGTCGATCCGAGTTCTTCACGACCAAGGTTTTCGCGTATCATGACCCGAAAACCGGGTTCACTAGGCGGGTCAGTCCCATGTCCGACAATCTGTTCATCGCACAGCACGGCACCCAGACACTCAGCATGTTGCCCCGCATGGCGAACCGGCATGGGCTGGTGGCCGGTGCGACCGGGACCGGGAAAACCGTTACGCTGCAACGTCTTGCGGAAGAATTTAGCCGTCTCGGGGTTCCGGTGTTCCTCGCGGATGTGAAAGGCGATCTGGCAGGCTTGTGCCAGCCCGGCACCGCGACTCCGCCCATCGCCCGGCGACTCGAACAACTTGGGCGCACCGATCACCCCTTCGCCGCCAACCCGACCGTCTTCTGGGATGTCTACGGCGTAAACGGCCACCCCGTCCGGGCGACGATTTCCGAGATGGGGCCGCTGTTGCTGTCTCGGCTGCTGAATTTGAATGATACGCAGAGCGGCATTTTGACCATCGCCTTCAAGCTCGCGGACGATCAGGGACTCTTGCTCCTGGATTTGAAGGATTTGCAAGCAATGGTCCGCCACGTCGGCGAGAACGCGAAGGAACTGACGCTGCAATACGGCAACGTCTCAGCGGCGAGCGTCGGAGCGATTCAGCGGGCACTGTTGCGACTCGAACAAGCCGGAGCGACGACCTTCTTCGGAGAACCGGCACTCGATCTGATGGACTTTATCCAGACCGCGCCGGATGGACGCGGGGTCATCAACGTCCTGGCGGCAGAAACGCTCGTGCATTCTCCGCAACTGTATTCGACTTTCTTACTCTGGCTGATGGCCGAACTATTCGAGCGACTGCCGGAAGTCGGCGATCTGGCCAAGCCGAAACTCGTGTTCTTCTTCGACGAAGCCCATCTCCTGTTCGACGATGCCCCCAAAGAGCTGCTCGACAAGGTGGAACAGGTCGTCCGCCTGATCCGCTCGAAGGGGGTCGGCATCTACTTCGTCACCCAGAACCCGCGAGATGTGCCGGACAAGGTGCTGGGCCAACTCGGCAACCGGGTGCAGCACGCCTTGCGGGCGTTCACCCCCCGCGATCAGGCGGCGGTACGCACCGCGGCGGAGACGTTCCGACCGAACCCGGCACTCGACACGGCCCATGCGATTACCGAACTCGCGGTCGGCGAGGCGTTGGTGTCGTTCCTGGATGAGAAAGGCGCGCCCAGCATTGTCGAACGGGCATTCGTGATTCCCCCCAGTGGGCGGCTGGGGCCAATCACCCCGGAAGAACGGAAAGCCGTGCTGGCAAGCTCCGTGATTGCGGGACACTACGAAAACGCCATCGACCGGGAATCCGCGTATGAGATCCTGACAGGCCGCGCTCAGGCCGCCGCGGAGCAAGCCGCCGGGCAAACTCAGGCCGCCCCGAAAGAGAAAGCCTCACCGTCCCGCCGCACCGATTCCGTGCTGGAAGCCTTCGGAAAAAGTGCCGCCCGTGCCGCCGGTTCGAGCGCGGGCCGTTCGATCATACGCGGTTTGTTCGACACAATCTTCGGCGGTCTGTTCGGCAAGAAGAAACGGTAACGCGCCGATTCAGAAATCGTAACCGACCCGCATCGCAAAGAGGTCCGCACGGCCTCGACCGGCAGGGGCGGCATGGATGTAATTGGAACTGACCCGGAAATAGGGGTTGAGATACCAGTTCAACCCCACGGAGAAGTCGGTGAGCTGTCCGCCGTGAACCGGACCATCGGTCAGGTCCAGGTGCGATACCCGTAGCGCCACTTCCCACGCCCCCGGCCCAAAGGTGGTGTTCCCCCCCGTGACACTGACGAAATCTCGCTTGGGAATCACGCGGCCAAACACCCCCAGTTCCCGGACATACGGCCGATGCTCTCCTGTCAGGAAGTAACTCGTCGTGACGTACCACCCTTGGAGGAGTGCCGTGCCGCCCAGCGGGGCCACCGTGTAGACCGGAGCGAGCATGTACTCCGCCTGCACCGAGATTGGCCCTTCCACCAGGGCGAACTCCGTACCGATGAGTTGAAAAAAGTCTGCGGGGATGGCTCCGGTATCGACGAAGGAGGGAACATTCGGGTCGGCGGAACCGAGCCGGGCTTCCGGTTGCGCGCGGAACCGCACCGCGTTGTTCTTCGTCATCCGGGCGCTGTGGGCGAGCCCCAGGTGCAGATAGCGTGAGCCGGTGGCTTCGTCGAAGTACGGCAACCAAGTGATACGACCCGTGGCCGCGATCCGGGCATCGTCTTGGTTATCTTCATCCACATCATCGCCAAACATGTCGCTGTCACTGCGGAAGACACCAAAAGCCCAGGTGCCTTGCTGATCGCGGCCCCAGGTATTCTGGGCCATCACCCCGAGGTTCCGTGCTGGGGCAAACGGACCATCCGGCAGCGAGCGTTCCAGGAACGTGACGAACCGATTCGAGGTAATCCGTTCCAACCCGAATGGCTCGAAAAAATGCCCGGCACGCACCCGGCCCAGGATCGGCAAATCATGGACCCCCGCGAACACATCCAGAAACGATGGCCGACCGGGTAGCGCGAAGTCCAACTCGATCCGATATTCGGTCAGGCCGTATTCGCCGAGGGCACCGATTCGCGCTCGCCGGAACGCGGTCCCATCCGGGATGTCGCCGTATTCCTCAAGGTTCCGCAGATTTTGAGAAGATCGCAGCGTATCCGCCTGAAATTGCCCCGTCCAGAGAATCGACGGCCGATTCCCCCCTTGCGTGGCGATCGGGATGCTAGCCGATGGCGGAGTGCCGCGCGGGATATTGTCCGCCGTGGGCGTGGAACCCGTTGCCATTGATGGCGTTGTGGCCATTGGAGCCGCTGAGGATGCGGGCGAGCGTTCCGCTTCCAGACGGCGAACCCGTTCCGTTAATTCCGCGATGGGATCAGCCGAAGGGGAAGCCGAAACGGAAGCCGGAGTTGGAGTCGGAGACTGTGCCGAACTCAAACAGGCCCAGCCGAACAATCCGATGCACGCACCGATGTACAATCGCAATGGTGGCTCCGCTTTCTGTACGCGCACGATGCGTGTGCGTGTCACACCCGTAGCAGATAATCGGGAAATTTTCCGAATTCCAGCCCAACTGCCCCGGCACGTCAGCGGGCCTCGGGCTCCCCTTCTCCACGTTCCCGATGAATCAGGACCGCCAGGGAATACAACTTCAAGAGAAACCGAACGGCACTACAATAAAGCGTATCCAACGAATTCTATTTGTGCCGCTCACCCGGTGACGGCATAACCCGATATGAGGATGGCAGTTATGGGCGGAGTGAACCCGTATATCCAAAAAGTGAACGTGGTGAAACCCGTTCAACCGTACACGATCACTTACATCAACGAAGAGACAAACGAGACGGTGGAATTCGTCGTCGACCCGGAGAAAATCCCCTACGGGCGCACCGGGTTGGATGGCAGCATTCTCGACATCGCCGAAGCCGCCGGGGTCGAGATCGACCATTCGTGCGGTGGTGTCTGTGCCTGTGCGACTTGCCATGTGTATGTGACAGAAGGATTAGAAACCTGCCCGCCCGCAACGGAAGATGAAGAAGACATGCTCGATACGGCCCGTGCCGTGACACCGGAATCGCGGTTGAGTTGCCAATGCGTGCCGAACGGAACACGCAACATCACCGTGATTGTTCCGGCCTGGAATAAGAATCTCGTCAAGGAAGGGCACTAATCCGGTCAGAATCAGTGGGCGGAATTGGTTGACCGTCAATCGGTAACGGCGTACCATCCAGTTATTCGAGAATCGTCATGTAGGTCGTCCTGTCTGCCATCCGCCCCGTCTCCCGGAGGATCGTACCGATGGATCGTCGGTTCACACTGTTGACCTTGTTTTCGGCTGGTTTGCTCATCTGGCTCGCCCACGCCCCGGAAGCCGCCGCCCAGGCGGATGAGAATACCCGCAAACTGGCCTTCAAATCTCATGATGAAGTGACACTCCAGGGGATTCTGTACAAATCCAAGAAGGGCGCGAATAGCCCCACCGTCCTGATGCTGCACAGCTACGGAGTGGACCCCAACAAGGGCGACTGGCCCGGTCTGGCGAAAACCCTGGCCGAAGAAGGGTACAACGTCCTGCGGTTCGACTTCCGCGGCCACGGCGATAGCAAGATCGTCAACACGAGCAAGTTTTGGACCGACCCGATCAACCTCAGCTACTTGCCGACACTGGCCCGCAAACGCGCCGACACCATCGACGTGAAAAGTTTCCCCGGTCGGGATGGGGGCGATTACTTCCCCCGCTTGGCGGATGACATCATGGCCGCCCGCGTCGCCTTGGATCAGTTGAACGATAACAGCGAAGTCAACACCCGTTCCGTGTACCTGATCGGTGCCACGGATGCGGTCGTCAACGGCTTCCTGTACCTGACCGCGGAATGGAGCCGACCCCAGAAAATGCCGCCGTTCGCCATCGGGATGGGGAACCTGATTCTGAATCTTCCCTCACCGAACGGACTCAACGGCATCGAACCCGCCGCCCTGGATGTCGCCGGGGCCATCTGGCTCTCACCAACGAAGCACCGCAGCGTTTCGGATCGCCTGATTCAACAGTGGATGCAAGCCGCGCCGGGCCTGCGTGAACGGACCCCGATGCTGTTCGTGGCCGGAGAACAGGACCGCGTGGGCCGATTTAGCAGTAAGTTCTATCTGGATCAGGTACTCGCCTCGACCGGCGGCAGCCGATTGGCCAAGCTCCCACTCACGCAAGGACGACTCATTAAGGGAACCAAGCTGGCCGGGGTCGATCTGCTCGGTAAGAACCTGGGCACGGAAAAGATGATCGTGGATTATCTGAACGCCCTGGAAAAGGAACGGCTCAACCTGATTCGTGTGACCAACCGGAGTTTCACCGTTCCGCCGCCGATCAACTTGCCGCAATTCGGTGTCGCCAAGCCCAAGTAATGCGAACCCTTCCCCTCATCCTTCCAACGGACGAGGGGGAGAAACCCCTGATGGGTTCACGATTTCCGCTTGACGATGGTGAGTTTCGCTTTCGCGGCGACAAAGGTTTTCTCCCCGGCGCTGGCGAAGCGGATCTTCACCTTCCGCAGTGCCCCGTACCCGCTAACATCCAGAATCTGTCCGATCCCATATTGCGCGTGCTGCACGACCTGCCCCACGGCGTACTCGGTATCCGAACCCGTTGATGCCGCACTCAGTGGCGCGGTCGCTTTCTGGGGCAAGGTGGGCAAAGAGGGCTGCGTGGCGAAACCGGCAGCCGCGGCGGCACCCTGAGTCCGCGCACGCCAATTCTCCACGGCGGCCCGTCCGATGTTCTTCCGAGAAGCCCGGTCTTCGTGAAGGACTTCGCGCGGCAATTCTTCCAAAAACATGCTCGGCACCGCGTAGTTGATCTGCCCGCGAAACTCCCGCATCCGCCCGTGGCAAAGGTTCAGTTCCTTCATGGCACGGGTCATGCCCACGAAGCAGAGTCGGCGTTCTTCCTCAATGTCTTCGTCTTTGCCCAGGGAACGCTCATGCGGCAAGAGCCCCTGCTCCACGGCCATCATATAAACAACCGGGAATTCGAGCCCTTTCGCGGCGTGCAGGGTCATGACCGAGACATGATTGGCTTCGGTGTCCCAGCTATCCACATCTGAGGCCAGGGTGATCTGTTCCAGAAAATCGCCCAGGCCGCAATCGGGGTTCGCATCCGAGAACTGTTTCGCGGCGGTCACGAGTTCGTCGATGTTCGCCAATCGCTCGATGTCGTCTTCATCCCCGGAATCGGCGAGCATTTTGCGGTAGCCGGACTGTTCCAGCACCAGCCGGATCAGTTCGTGGGGCGGTTGCTCCAGTTCGGTGCGCAGATCGGCGATGAGACGGTAAAAGTTACGGAGCCCGGTGGCCGCTTTCCCTTTGATTTCCGGGATGCCCGCGACATGGCCACACGTTTCCATCAAGGTGAGATCACGCTCAGCGGCGACCCGCATGAGGTGATCGAGCGAAACTTTGCCGATGCCGCGGCCCGGTTCGTTCACCGCCCGCAGGAAGCTGACCGCATCGGCTGGGTTCACCAGCAATCTCAGATACGCCAGAATGTCTTTGTTTTCCTTCCGCTCGAAGAAGGTGAGTCCCTTGACGATCTGGAACGGCACGCCATGTTTGACGAACGCGGACTCTAGCGAACGGGTCAGCGCGTTGATCCGCACGAAGATCGCATGATCGGCGTAGCGGTAACGCCCCGCTTTCACGGCTTCCTGAATCCGCAGGACGATCCCTTCCGCCTCATCGAGTCCGTTGTCGAAGGTGAGAACCTGAACGGGATTTCCGGGCGGGTTCGTGGTGATGAGTTTCTTTTTCTTCCGCTGTTTGTTGTGGTCGATCAGCACGCTGGCGGCATGGAGGATCGCCTGGGTACTGCGGTAGTTCTGCTCCAGGGTGATGACGCGAGCGTTGGGGTAGTCCCGCTCAAAATCCAGGATGTTGCGAATATCTGAGCCGCGCCATTTGTAGATGGATTGGTCCGGGTCGCCGACGACATAGAGGTTCGGGTAGTGCAGCGACAATCGGCGGACGATCTCATATTGGGCCGAGTTCGTATCCTGGTATTCATCAATGAGAATGTACTGGAATCGGCTATCGAGTTCGGCCCGGAATTCCTCGTTTGTCCGCAGGGCCAGAGCGGGGATGTACAGCAGATCGTCAAAATCCATCCCGTTCGCTTTCTGACGTTTGACCTCGTAGAAGTGGTACACCTTAGCGACGGTCTGCGTGAAGAAGTCACGGGCATTCTCGGCGTAGAGTCGGGGCGTGAGGAGTTGGTTCTTCGCTTTGCCGATGGCCCCGGCGATCCGATCCGGGGTGAATTTCACATCGTCGATCCCAGCCGCGGCGAGGGCATCTTTGACGAGCCGGGTGCGGTCGTCCGTATCGTAGATCGTGAAATTCTTATCGAGATTGAGACGATCCGCGTATTGCCGCAACAGTCGGGCACCGAGGCTGTGGAAGGTGCTGACCCAGACCCGGTTCCCCGGTACGAGTTGTTCCACGCGGGACCGCATTTCCCCGGCGGCCTTGTTGGTGAAGGTGATGGCCAGAATGTTGCTGGCTCGGATGCCACTTTGCAGCAGGTACGCCACTCGCCGGGTAATGACCCGCGTTTTGCCGGACCCCGCCCCGGCCAGAATCAGAAGCGGCCCTTCGCCATGCTGCACGGCATCCCGTTGATCCGGTGTCAGGTCCGCGAGTAAATCCTGGGAACGGGAATGCGCTCGGGACATGGTAAAACCTTCCAGAAGACCACTACGCGGCAGGAACCCCGCCCGCGACAATAAAGACAAACCGGAATTATACCGCCTCATCGGACTTCAGACGACAGGAACGGATCATGCGGATCGTCGGAATCGGCACCCAGATTGTCGATTGTTTGCGGGTGCGGAAGTTGATCGACCGGCACGGTGAGGTCTTTGTGGGCCAAGTGTACACCCTGTCCGAGCAGGCGTACATCCGAGAACGGCGGCACAGCACGGAGCATTACGCGGCGGTGTGGGCGGCCAAGGAAGCCGTCTTCCGCAGCCTGGGCACGACTTGGCGACGGGGGATCGCCTGGATTGATGTCGAGATTGCGTGCGAAAACGCCATTGAGCCGGAAGTGCGGGTATCCGGGCTGACGGCCGCCCTCTTGACGCAGCGTGACGTGGCCCAGATTCGTCTCGCGATGGCCCATTGCCGCGCCTACGCCACCGCCACCGCCATTGCGATGAGTGGGTGAAGGCGGGCTTTCCGCGTCGAGGTGCGATTCCTCACTGCCATTTCACGGTGAGCGCACCGTCGCGGCGGGCTTTGCGTTCGAGGGTGGCCAGCGTCCAGCGGGCCAGGGTCAGAAACACCAGCGATAACCCGGCCAGCAAGCCGACCTCGGTCCAGACGCTCAAAAAGCCTTCGCTGCGGAACAGCACTTGCCGCATCGCGTCCATGCCGCCGGTCAGGGGAATCAGCATGGCGATGGCGGGCAGCGCGTGCGTCAGCATCTGGCCGAGTGCCTTCACCGGAAAATTCATCCCGGTCATCAGGTACACCGGCTCCTGCAACAGGTTCACCGTGTGCCAGGCTTCTCGACCGTACAGCAGGAACACGGATGCAAACATCATCCCCAGTCCGTACAGCGCCACCATCGTCAGCAGGAAGATGAACCCCAACAACCACCAGCTTGTTGGCTGAAACGGGACATCGAAGATCAGCACCCCGGCGGTGATGATGGTCAGTGCCCGCACGCAAGTTGTGGTCATCCCGCCCAGGGCCATGCCCGCCAAAATGCCCATCAGCGGAGCCGGGGACAGAATGTAGAGTTCGAGGTTGCCGCTATCCCGCTCCCAGTAGAGGTGAGCCCCCATGCTCCAGAGAACATTCATCCAAAATGCCGTCATCGCCGCGCCGAGCACCACGAACCCGACATATTCCGCCGGCGCATGCATTGACCGATAAACATAAGCGAACGCCGCCACCGAGAGTAGCGGCAAAAACGTCTCTTGAATCAACCAGACGCGATGGCGGAACATCCACGCCACCCGCGGATACGTCCGCGCCAGTGCGGCCGTCACGAACAAACGCCCACTCGACGGCATCATGGCATCTCCCCATCCCGATCTGAACAGCCATTGTATCAGGCCGTCATCGGGATGTTGAAGAACGCCAGCGCGAAGATCAGATACACGGCCAACAGCATTGCCCCTTCGAGCCAGTGTGATTCACCATCATGGCAGACCAGGGCGATCACCGCGACGGATAGCACCACGGCAGCCACTTCCAACGGGGTAAAGTGCAGATCCAATGGCGGCGTGTGCCCCATCAGCAAACTGGCAAACACCAGCACCGGAGCCACGAACAACGCCACCTGTATACTGCTCCCCACCGCGATCTGGATGGCCACGTCCATCTTGTTCTTCCAGGCCATGATGACGGCTGTGAAATGCTCCGCCGCATTGCCGACCACGGCCACCACAATCACACCGATGAAAATGTCATTCATGCCCAAAGTGTGCGCTGCGGATTCGATCGAACCGACAAACCATTCACTGATCACCGCCACCGCCACCGTCGCCCCGGTCAGCACGGCCAGGGAGAGTTTCACCCCCCATTCCGCGTGCTGTTCGTGCCCGTGTCCTTGGGTCTGAGCGGCTTCCGTCTCAGAGCCGGTATCCGTCAGGCTCCGGTGCGTCTTGAGGGTGAACAGCAGGCTCAAGCCATAAATCACCATCAGAACAACGGCGATTTCCTCGCTGAGCAACGCTTCGGCGGCGAATTGGCCTTCGGGTGCCGTCGATTTGTACAGGTAATAAAAGAGTGTCGGCACGATCAGACCGACCGAGGCAATCGCCAACAGGGTCGCGCCGACCCCGGCATGGGTGCGGTCGAACTGCTGGCTCCGCCGTCGCAAGCCGCCGACGAGGATCGCCAACCCGAGTACCAGCAGCAGGTTGCCGAGGATGGAGCCGGTGATGGTGGCCTTCACCGTTTCAAACTTCCCCTTGTACAACAACATCATGGCGATGATGAGTTCGGCGGCGTTCCCGAAGGTCGCATTGAGGAGGCCGCCAATCGTGCCGCCGTACCGTGCCGCCAATCCTTCCGTGGCGCGTCCGAGCAACCCCGCCAGCGGAATGATGCTCAAGCCGGACGTGGCGAACACCCAAATCGGGGCCGCCTCCGTGAAGTGCAGCACCGCCGCCACGGGAATCACCAGCAGCAGCAGATTCATCGGTGTCAGGTATGCGGTCCAACCCGATGTGGCAGACGATTCGGTAGTCATAGAAGCAAAAGTCCTTAAGAGAAACGATCACAAAGTTTTCATCACTGTAGCGACCCCGCCCGCGAGCGGGATAAAAAAATTCGCTGAATGAGAAAACACAACCGGGGACTGTCGTCCCCGGTTCCGCGGAATCCTGATCGAAACACGGCATCAGCCGCTGACTAGTTCGGTCCATTGCTGCTTGTACTTCTTCAGGAACGCGGCTCCCTCTTCGGGGTTGAACGACTTGCCGTATTCGCACAGGGTGTAGCGGTCGTAGCCGATGCCCGCGAGGCGACGGAATAGGTCGCGGTACGGGTATTTGCCACGGGCATCGTTTTCCAGGTCGTTGATGTGACACGATTTGATGTACGGAGCGAGCAGGTCGAACCCCGCGGCAATGGAACCCTCCATCAGATCGGTGGCGTTCGAGTTCCAGCAGACACCCACGGATTTGTGACCGCACGCATCCATGATCTTCTTCATGTTCTGGGGCAACTGTGTCACCGGGCCATGCACTTCGACCCAGATTTCCACGCCGTTATCGTGAGCGGCCTTCCCACACTCTTGCAGCGCCTTGCCGATTTGCGCACAGGTTTCCTCGACCGTTTTCCCCTTCGGGACGTTGTTGGGCCGGACTTTGACACCTTTTCCGCCGAGATCGCGGACCAGTTCGCAGAACCGTTTGCAGTCTTCGATCTGCTTCCGCACCACGGCCGCATCCGGGGCATGGAACTCGCAGGTACTGCCACACCCCCAGAAGACCACCCCGGCATCGGCGAACTGCTTCTTCACCGTGGCTCGCTGATCCGGTTTCAGCGTCGGTTCGACACCGTGTTTGTGCGTGGTACGAGCCTCGAACGCGGCCACACCGATGCTTTTGCAAGTCTTGAGAACCGTTGCCAGATCCCATTGCGCGGCGACGTTGTAACTGACGAGCCCCAATTGGAACTGGGGGCGTGCCGCGGCTCGGGCGGGCTGAGGAGCCGCGTGCAACGGACTCGACAGTACAAGTGGAGCGGCACCGGCTGCGGCGAGAAACTGTCGGCGAGAGTGTTGCGTCATGATTGAACCTGCGGAATGAGGGTGGATGGTTCACATCATGGCGAACGGCCACGCCGAGGCAACGAAAAAATCGTTCACTTCCGCCCGGCGGTCGCGGTCTGCCCGGCACGCAGCGCCCGGTTCGCCAGATGCGCTGCCGCCGCCGAGGCCACCCCCGCCGCGAGCGGAGCCGTGGGCTCCTTGCGGCTCCGCACGCAGTCGACCCAGTTTTGCAGGTGGAGCCGTTCGCCGTCCGGCAAATCGTAAAAGTCCGCGCCGGGGTAGTCGGGCTTGTGGCCGAGAATCTTTTGGAAGCCCGTTCGCTTGCTCTTGCGCTCGGGAATCAGTTCCAATCGACCGCGATCGGCGTAGAGCGTGGCTTCGGTGCCGAGGAATTCGATGCGGGCACCGTGCCGGGCGTTACTGAAAGTGCCCTCGAAGTGCATTTGCAGCGCGTTCGGGTAACTCAGGATCGTCTGCACCGTGTCCGGCGTTTCCCAGACATCTTTTGCCTGCACGAACTCACCGAGGCTGACCGCCCGCAACGGGGTATCCACGCCGAGAACGAAATGGGCGACATCGACCCAATGCACCATCAAGTCCGTGAAGATGCCGCCGCCAAAATCCCAGAACCAGCGCCAGTTGCGGAATCGGTACTCGTCGAACGGCTGATCCGGGGCCGTGCCCAAAAACGCCTTCCAATCGACCTGCTTCGGATTCACCCCCAGCGGGAACCGCTTCACGCGGTTGGTGTTCCGGTTCCAACTCATCTTCACCCGCAGCACGGTGCCGAGTTTCCCGGATTGCACCAGTTCGCGGGCTTCGCGGATGTGCGGCATACTCCGCTGCTGGGTGCCGACCTGGACGACCTTTTTCGCCTGTTCCTGGGCCTGGAGGATGCCCGCCCCTTCGGCGAGATCGTGTGTCAACGGCTTTTCGACGTAGACATCCTTGCCCGCTCGCAGGGCCGCGATGGTGATGGGGACGTGCTGGTGGTCCGATGTCCCAATGAGGACAGCATCCACGTCCTTCTCGGCGAGCAACTCGGCGTAGACCTTGGTGGCCGTGGCCCGCGGATCGGCCAGCGGAGCCGCTTGGCTGAGCGCGGCATCCCAGATGTCGCACAAATGTGTGATGCGGACACCGTCGATCTGGGCGAGCGATTTCATCAGATGCCGCGCCCGACCGCCGGTGCCGATGACACCGATGTTCAATGTCTCATTGGCGGCGAACGCCGTGGCGGAAGACCCGGCCACCGTGGCAGCGGCGGCAGTGGTCGCGGAAAGAAGGAAACTGCGGCGTGTGGTCATGGTTGGCGATTCCTGAAGAGAATCCCCCGGCGGGACCGAGGGAGAAGTGATGACCGTATCGAACAGACACACGATGACACGGGCACAGGAACAGAGTGTACCGGACGGCGAGGCCGCCCCATAGACGCGATTCCTGCCGTCGGGCTGTTCCTCTTACACACGCACGGCTAGCTGGAAAGCCGTGCGGAGTTGCCGCGTCAGGGTGCCTTGTTTCCCCGTGCCGATCGTTCGGGAATCGACCTCGGTGACGGCGATCACCTCGGCGGCGGTCCCGGTCAGGAACAGTTCATCGGCGGTGTAGATGTCGTGCCGGGTCAGGTTGCATTCGACAACCGGAATCCCCTGTGCCCGAGCCAGTTCCATGACGAAGTTGCGGGTGATCCCTTCGAGAATCCCCGCGTCGGTCGGCGGCGTTTTCAGGGTGCCATTCTTGATGACGAAGATGTTATCGCCGGTACATTCCGCGACTTCGCCCTTATGGTTGAGCATGATCGCTTCGAGGCAGCCCGCCCGGATCGCTTCCATCTTGGCAAGGATGTTATTCAAATAGTTCAACGACTTGATACGAGGATTCACCGCGTTCGGGTGATTGCGAATCGTGCTGGCCGTGATGATCTTCAGGCCATCTTCGTACAGTTCTTTCGGATACAGACTGATGTCATCAACGATGATGATGACCACGGGTTCGCACTTGCGGGGGTCAAGCCCGAGCGTGCCCGCCCCACGGGTGACGACGAGACGAATATAGCCATCCACTTTCTGATTCGCGGTGACGGTATCCAGAACGGCCTGCGTCATCGCCTCGCGTGTCAGCGGGATCTTCAGCGCGATCGCCTGGGCGGAATCATACAGGCGGTCGATATGCTCTTTCAGGCGGAACACTTTGCCGGAATAGACACGCAACCCCTCGAACACGCCATCGCCGTACAGCAGACCGTGATCGTAGACGCTGATTTTGGCATCCGTTTTATCGACGAGTGTGCCGTTCAGATAAACCTGGGTACTCATGGCGCGCTCCGCAGGAAGAACAATATGCGGATCAGTATAGCAACCCGGCAGCGTCACACGGCGGCTAATAAGCTGGGGCGTTCTTCCTGCACGCGGCCTTGCACCATGCGAATGACACGATCGGTCCCGGCGGCAAGCTCGGTATTGTGCGTCACCATCACGATCGTCACACCGTCATCGCGGTTGAGTTCCCGGAGCAGGCGGACAATGTCGTTGCCGGTGTTCACATCCAGGTTGCCGGTCGGTTCGTCGGCGAGCAGCACCCGCGGGCGTGACATCAGTGCCCGTGCGACGGCGGCCCGCTGCATCTCCCCGCCGGAAAGTTCGCGGGGTTTGTGCGTCAGCCGATGCCCCAACCCGACACGGTGGAGCAGTTCCTCGGCCCGTGCCCGCCAGACTCGCCGCGTCCGCCACCAGCCCAGAATGCTGTGGTTCACATAAGCGGGCATCAAGACGTTGTCGAGCGTGCTGAGTTCCGGCAGCAAATGGTAAAACTGGAAGATGAAGCCAAAAGTCCGATTCCGCAGGCGATCCCGTTCCCGGCCCGGTAAATTGTCGATCCGCCGCCCGTCGAACCAGATGGTTCCCGCGTCGGGGGCATCGAGCGTGCCGAGCAGGTGCAGCAATGTGCTTTTGCCCGAACCGGATGCCCCCACGATGCTGACGAATTCTCCATCGTGAACGGTCAAGTTTAACCCATTCAACACCCGTACCACATCCGCATGGCGACGGTACGACTTGATGAGATTGTCCGCAACGAGCATGGTATCACCAATGTATCGGTTGCCAGTTTCCGGCCGAAACCGGAAACCGATCGGAAGGGAGAGCCCGCAACGGGAAGTTATTCAAACCGCAACGCCCGTACCGGGTGGAGCCGGGCGGCCCGCAACGCGGGGAGGACACTGAACAACACCGCGATCCCGGCCGCGCCGACGTTCACCAACAGCACGGTCATCGGGTCGATGTTGGTCGGAATCCGGTCGAAGTAATAGACACTCCGGTCGAACACCTGCTGCCCGGTGATCGCGGTCAGGCCCGCTTCGATCTCGTTGATGTATTCGGTAATCGCCAGCCCCAACCCGGTGCCGAGCAGGCAGCCGATCACGCCGAGCAGCAGACCGTAGCCGATGAAAATGGCCAGAATCCCTCGGTTCGACGCACCCAAAGACTTCAAAATGCCGATGTCGCGGTACTTCTCCGAGACGATCATCGTGAAGATCGCCAACACGCTGAACCCGGCCACGCCGACAATCATGAACAGCAGCAGGTTCAGAATGCCCCGTTCGATGTCGATGGCGGCGAGCAACGGCCCCTGATGCTGCTGCCAGGAAGCCACGCGGGCCTCGGTGGGGTGGAACGCCTTGGCCAATTGCGGCACGATGACGTTATTCACGAACATCGGGTTGTCGCGGACATCATCGGTGAGCTTCACCTGAATCGAGTTGCACTTCCCGTCCATTCCCCGTAGTCGCTGGAGTTCGTCGAGTGGCACATAGACGAAACTGCCATCGTACTCGCTCATCTCGGATTGAAAGTAATCCGTGACGACGAAGGTGCTGTACACGGGCTTGAAGCCGCCACTGCCCACGGTAGCGAGCATGACATCATCGCCGGGTTTGAGCAGGGCGTATTCGGTGGCCTCGCCGGTTTCCGGGTCTTTCCAGCGGGTGTGCGCGATGGAGTACCCCAGGATCACTCCCGGCAGACGCGGTGTTTGCGGGGCGGCAAGGTCCGGTGGCGGCACCACGACCGGCGGGCTCGCGGGGATCGTGATGTTCGGTTCGTTCAAAAAGCTCCCCGGTTGCGGCTGGCCGGGGGGCGTACCTTCCAACGGAATGCGGAACGCGGCATCCGGGTCGGCGGCCAATCGGTTCCGGGTGAAACGATCCAACGCCTCCGGGGTGAGCGCGAAACTGGGATGCAGGCTCCCCTTCTGCCGATGCAGGTACTGCGCGAATCGGCCCACCTGGGCCTGCTGTTCCGCGTCGATGCCGATCATGCGGACATGCTTGGTCACCGGGACCGGCCGACCGTAGCGGTCTTTCAAGTTGAACTGCAACAGCGCGAAGACTTCCACGGTCGGGGCCATCGCCGCGATGGACGGCCCGGCCTCGGTGGCCTTCAGCTTCGCCATCACCTCGGCTGGGCTTTCGTCAAACCCATTGGAGCGTTCGGTTTCGACGATGACATCGGATAGAATACCGTGCAACCGTTCTTTGAGTTTCGTACTGAATCCACTCATGACGCTGTTGACGACAATCAAAGTCGCCACGCCGAGCATCACGCTGACGATGCAGACGAACGCCAGATAGCGGGTACGGAGGTATCGGACGCACAGTAACAGTTTGTACACGGGTGTTCCTTCCCCGGCGTGGGAGCGGGACGGTCAGCGCGGTTGTAGCAAACTCAGGACCGCGGCGGAAGACCGGATTGCTCTCGCGCCACGGCCTCATTCCCCATATGATGAGCGCATACCATTGTCGGGAGTCCGCGACTATGAGTGAACCGCTGCCAGATATTCCCTCGACTCTGAAGGAACTGCATCGCTTACGGCGACATCTCCGCAATCTTCAGGAAGAAATTGACCGCGGGCCACGCGTCCTCAAGATTCGTCAGCAGAATCTGAACACGGAAGAACAGGCTCATCGTACCGCCCATGAGACGCTCAAAAAGCTCAAACTTCAGCAAAAAGCGGATGAAGGCAGCCTGAAAGAAACCGAGCAACGGCTCGCCAAACTGCAAGCGGACATCCATTCTGCCGCGTCGAAGAAAGAGTTCGACGCCAAGACCCACGAAATCGCGTTCACCACTACCCGGAAAAGCGAACTCGAAGACAGTATCTTAATGGCGATCACCGAGATCGAGGAACGCACGGCCCAACTGCCCGCCGTCGACCAGAAATGGGCCGATGTGCAAGCGGAATTTGCCGCGTACCAGAAAGAAGCCCAACAGCGACTCGAACGCCTGCTGACCGAACAGAAGGCGATGCAAGCGGAACTCGCCACGGTGGAACAGAAACTCCCCCCGGATGTCAAACCCCAATACGACCGACTCATCAAAAGTCACAATGCGGATGCCCTGGCCGGTGTTTCCGGTCGGAATTGTGAACAGTGCCGAACCACCATCACGGAGCAGACCCGGACCAAGCTGCTCAGCGGCTTGTTCGTGTGCTGCCCGAACTGTGGCCGTGGCCTCTATCTGGCGGAGTAAGTGACGATGTGGGAGTACACAACCCTGCAACTCGTGGTGGGTGGCTTCGAGGATGGAGCCACCGCGGATAACTACACCTTGATTCTCAATCAGTACGGCGTGGACGGCTGGGAACTCGTCTCGACAGAAAAATACCTCAGCCCGCTCGCCGGTGGTGATGTTCTCATTCTCTTCTTCAAACGTCTGATGCAACCGGCGTAAATTTTTCCCTCTGTGGCATCTTCCCGGCAGCGACCGTCTTTCTGGCTCCCGGTGCCTGTCCGTTCCGCCTTCGGTTCCTTCCTCGCTCTGATACACGAATCCGGTGAGGGACCACAACCGGGGACGACAGTCCCCGGTTTTCCGTCCAACGCAGAACCTGAAATACCCACAGCGGGTTTGAGTATCAAAACTCGGGCGCTTGCCCCGTCTCCGCGTGCGCGGCAGCCGCAAATTTCATCCGAGTTGTCATCATTTTCCCCTTGAACTCTGCGTAGAATGCTCGCGGCGAGGCAGGACAATCGGCTCAATCGCCCCAAGCGATACCCCTATGAGCATCCGCGCGATTTCTGGGCCGGAGTGCATTTCAGCAAATGGGCCGTCCCGCACGATGAAAATACGGACAACGCGGATGACCCGGAAGGTGCCGGTGGTCGGCCCTCGGGACAAATGCGATTCACGGCTTACGATGATTTATCAGACCTGCCAAACTTCTCGGAATCTCCAAACTCTCGGGTCTGATCTGGTCGATCAAGGTTTCTGTCACAACCGGGCTTACCTGAATCCCCGGTGGCTTTCGGAACCTCTGTAAGTCGCCGAGACGTGGCATCCGCCCTGGTTTTGCAAAATCCCTCAAGCCCCCGGACGCGGGTCGGGGCCGGATTGTTCCGGTCTGCCGCCGCCATGCCGGTCGCTCTGCCGCGTACCCCCCTGCTGGCAGGCGTGATGGTAATGGAGTGCCTTCGATGAAAAAGGTTTTTACCACCGGCCAGGTTGCGAAAATCTGTAAGGTCGCACCCCGGACAGTTAGCAAGTGGTTCGATAGCGGTCGGCTGCGTGGCTACCGCATCCCCGGCAGCCAGGATCGCCGGATTCCACGGGATCAGCTCCTGCGGTTCCTCAAAGAACACGGCATGCCGCTGGGAGAACTCGAAGAGGAAGAATGGCACAAGGTGCTCCTCATCGGCACCGAAAAGCTGTTCACCGATCGGATTACGGAACTGCTCCCGGAAACCGACGATTTCAAGTTCGAGATCGCCAACAGCGGGTTTGAAGCTGGCACGCTCGCCCAGAGCTTCCACCCGGACACCATCATCATCGACCTGGGCCTGGGCCGCAGCGAGTCGATCCAGATCACCGCGAATCTGCGGAAAAACGACATCTACACCACCACGCTCATCATCGGCCTCGCCGGAGAAGACGAGGCGGACCCGGATAAACTGAAGGAATACGGCTTCAACGAAATCTTCAAGAAGCCGTTTGATTCCGCCCTGCTGAGCGAACGTATCCGCACGATCGCCGAAGCTAAGCGGGAAGACTGAACCCCCGTCAGCCTTCCCGCTGGCGGTGGGGGCAAGCTCCCCTCCTGCCCCCACCGCCATGAATCATCAATAGCGTCTCCGCAGATTCCCCACTCTTGTCTGCGTGGCTTCCGCCCCCTCCGGCTGGCGGCTGAATTCCCCCTCGCGGCCGCGCCGGAATCACCGCCTCCGCGCTTCCCCCGGCGCGGAGGCGGTGCGATGCATTTCCCCCACTCCACAAAATCTCACGGAACGGTCGAACGCACGCCGCCCATCTTGCTACACTCTCTGCATGACACGCATTGCACTCTCCTGCCTTGCCACACTGGTTCTTGCCACACTGGTTACTGTGCCGGTGTGGGCTGCTGAACCGGCCGCTGGGCCTACCCGCACGGCCTCGAAGGATCATCTCCCGTTGGATACGACGTTCCTCCGGCAATACGCCGAAACCCGCGGCTTCCTGCTGGGCCGTCCCGTGAAACCGAAATTCACCCCGGATGGTCAGCACGTCCTCTTTCTCCGGGCCGCCGGGCCGAAAACCCCCAAGCTCTCCCTGTTCACGTTCGACACCGCCACCGGGACGACGCGGGAACTCCTTTCCCCGGAATCGCTGCTCAACGGAGCGGAAGAAAACCTCTCCCCGGAAGAAAAAGCCCGCCGGGAACGGCAGCGGGTCAGCGTCGGCGGCTTTGCCGATTACCATCTCAGCCCAGATGGCTCACAAGTGCTGGTGATGCTGTCCGGTCAACTGTACCTCTTCGACCGCACCACAGCGAAGGCCCGCGTACTGGCCACGGGTGACGGCACCCTGATCGACCCCAGATGGTCGCCGGACGGCAAGAAGATCGGTTTCGTGAAGAACCAGGATGTCTGGGTCTTCGACCTTGCCGCTGACAAGGCCCATGCCGTAACGACGGGCGGCACTCCCACGGTGACGCACGGCCTCGCCGAGTTCGTCGCTCAGGAGGAGATGGGCCGATTCCGGGGTTATTGGTGGAGTCCAGACGCAAAGCGGATCGCCTACACCGAGGTCGATCATTCCGGGGTGGAATCTTGGTGGATCGCCGACCCGCTTCGCCCGGATCGCGCCCCGCAGCAGCAGTTTTACCCGCGTCCGGGGAAGGCGAATGTCCGGGTGAAACTCGGAGTCGTTCCGGTGGCCGGCGGAGAAACAACCTGGGTGTCGTGGAACCGGGAGAAGTACGAATATCTGGCCCGCGTCGATTGGGGAGAAGCGGGGTTGGTGCTGGGGATCCAATCACGCGATCAAGCAACCGGCCAGCTCGTGCGGTACTCTTCCCAGACGCTGTTGCCGGAATATACGCATCACGATCAGTCGGAACCATCGCTCCCGTGGCGGAATCTTCTGGCCGGGTTGCCGAAATCCACGATGTTCCGCGGCTCGCCCCTGTTACTGTCCGTGCGTGAAGAGGGTGACAACGCCGCCTCGCCAGCACACGCCGGAGCGGGCAACTTCACACTCTCGGCCACCCGGTTCACGGCCGATGTTCCCACCGCGTTATCGCCGGTCGTTCGTTTCCACAATTTTTTGCAATATGATGCGCAATCCGCCACGGTCGCGTTCATCGGCTCAGACGATCCCACGCAATCACATGTGGGAGTGGCCACCCTCACCGACCCCGCGAGTCCCCCGGATTCCGCCCGTGAGCTGCGGTCAGCGCGTTGGCTGACGACGGAACCGGGCCTGCACACCGCCAGCGTCTCCGTGACGAAAACGGGCCGATGGGCGGCCATCACATCGACAACGCCCCAGCACATGCCCATCACGGTCGTGCGATCCTGGGAAAAAGAGGCACCCGCACTTGGCACCCTGCCCTCCGTCGCTGCTGAGCCTCCCTTCACGCCGCATGTGACCATCGAGAAAGTCAGCGACTTTTGGACCGCCATCATCCGCCCCCGCAACTTTGATCCTTCCAAGCAATACCCCGTCATCGTGGATGTCTACGGTGGACCGCATCATCTCCATGTGCAGCGAGCGATGCGGAACTGGTTGGTGCCGCAATGGCTTGCGGATCAGGGGTTTATCGTCATCGCCATCGACAATCGCGGCACCCCCGGTCGGGGAAGGGACTGGGAACGCGCCATCTACCAGAAGTTCGGCACCGTGCCGTTGGACGATCAGGTGAAGGGACTGCAAGCCCTGGTGAAAAAGCACCCCGAAATGGACCCGGCGCGGGTCGGCATCGTCGGCTGGTCGTTCGGCGGGTACATGGCGGCGAACGCGGTGCTGCGGCGGCCCGATGTCTTCCACGCCGCCGTGGCGGGGGCTCCCGTCACGGACTGGGAAGATTACGACACCCACTACACCGAACGCTACCTCGGCCTGCTTCCCGAGTCCCGGAAAGCCTATGACGATGCCAGCCTCATTCCGCTGGCACAGAACCTCACCCGTCCGCTGCTGCTCGTCCACGGCACCGCCGATGACAATGTCTACTACCGTCATTCATTGAAGCTGGCGGATGCGTTGTTCCGGGCGGGCCGTCCGTTCGAGAGTTTGCCGTTGCCGGGCATCACCCACATGTACACCGCCGACCCCCAGGTGACGGAACGCCTCTGGGAACGGAACGTGCGGTTCTTCCAACAC
>JAIXLE010000050.1 GCA_026931725.1 Bacteroidales bacterium | reverse complement strand
TGCATCTGCTGCGATTCCATCATGCCTTGGCGTTGCGTGGGCTATCACGTGGGATCGAAGCCCGGCCCTTATTCGGCCGGGTGTACTCCGAAGGACGGGGGCTGCCCGTCTCGGTGGCGAGCGTCCGACAAGCCGTGCTTTGCAGTCTGGATCAAGCCCATGCCAAACAGATCACGGGAACCGCCGCATTTTCATCCGCCCGCAATCCGAACGAGCGTCAAGCCGCGACGCGTGCAATCCACGAAGCCCGCAACGAGATTCATCGTGCCGGGGAAGAACTGCAAAACCGCGCTGCGCAACTCCGATCCGCGTTCCCGGATGCGATCATGCGTGCGCGGATGTTCTACGATGCCGCATGGTGCTTTCGTGACCTGATGGAAGCCGAGGTGCAAGAATCCTGGGAGCAACTCCGGCAACAGGTCGCCCGTCAGGAAGCCGAAGAGTTGCTACGGTTCCTCCCGCCCCGTACACGCTTGCCAGCATGGCCGCTTCCCCAGGTGTCCCGTCAGGATCTGCCCCTGCAACCGTCTGAACGCCGAGCCCAGGCCGCGTACCAATCCCTCATCGACGAGTTCCCCATCGAGGCGATCGGCGTGGCCGCACGGTTGGAACTGGCGGAATTGCAAGTGTTGCGTGCCGATCCCGCTGCCGCGGTTCCGCTTCTCCAAGCGGCGCGGGAAGCCCTCACCCCGACACACCCTGTGCCAGCCCGTTTGCGTGAGCAGGTCCACATGCGATTGGGCGGCTGTCTCATGGGATTGGGACAATATGATTCCGCATTCCGTCAGTATCATACAGTCGTGCATGACCCGGAATCTTATGATACGGTTTTGGCACGGATGTATGCATCGGAATGCCTCATACACATGGGAAAACCGGCAGAAGCGGCGGAACTGCTCGCTCCAGCACGAACGGTCGCTCGGGGAGTCCTCGCGGAAGCGGTTCTCCTGCGACATGCCCAGGCGCAACTCCAGGCGTTTCAGTGGCGAGAGGCGGACCTCGGATTCGAGCAGTTTCTAGCCCAGTGTGGGAATGAGCATCCTTTCGCTTGGGCCGCCCGTTATGGAAGGGCTTGCGTCGATCAGAACCAACAACGCTTCGCGGAAGCACGCGCGGGGTATCGTCCCATTGTCGAACACGCCGTCGGGCCGCTGGCCGCACAAGCTCAGATCCGCCTGGGGCAATGCTGGCTCGCTGAGGGAAAGGCTGCGGAAGCGATCGCGGAACTGCTGGTCGCCGCGACCCGGCAACCGGATTCCGCCGAGGCCCACGTTGCGGTGCTGGAAGCGGCGCGAGCCTGTCTCACAGCCGAAAAACCCCAACAAGCAGAACTGCTGCTGACACGCCTGCTTGCCGATGTTCCGGTTGCCAGTGATTGGGCGCGTGCCGCCCGTGAACGTCTCGATTTACTTGTTCGAGAATGAGACTCATTATGTCGGATTCGGTTGTGACGATTGCTTCTGCGGTTGTGCTGTTCGATCGTGCGGTTTCTCGTGAGGAATTGCTCGCCGGACTCACGGCATTCCCCAGTCCGCAACAGCAAGAACCCGCGACGCACTGGGCCTCCGGTGGTGCGGGAGTTTCCCTCGATTTGCCGCCAGGGTTTCCCGGAACCATCCTCGTTGATACGGTGCCCCACCGCTGGCCTGATGATATGGGCGATCCACAAACAGAACCCGAAATTGCCTCTGCCTGGAAACAGGGGCAATTCGGCCCCGCCGTTCATCCGGGAAGCCTGACACGGGCGTCCTTGCAATCGTGGGCGTGGCCCGCGGCGCGGGATGTCCCCTTGCAACATCGGGCGTTCATCCGTGTGCGGGTCCACAAGACACCCACACAGAATCCGCGGGCGGTGCCCCAACCGGGCGAGTCGCTGCCGTGGGAAGCGATCGCGTTGGCCACGCAGGTATGTACGGCCCTGCTTCCGCTTCCGGGGGCTCTCGGATACTTCAACCCCAACGGAGAAACCGTGCGTTCTCACGAACTTGTGCTAGACGCGCTGGAGTATGCGGAGTCCGCGGATGTCCCTCCACTGGACCTCTGGGCCAACGTCCGGCTTTTCGATCTTGATGATGGCTGGAAATTGATGGATACAGTCGGGAATGCTCAGTTTCTCATGGGAGAACATGCGGTGGTACTCCCGGACATCGAAGCCTGTATTCCCCCCAATGATCGCTATGATCTACAAGAGGTTGATGGATTTCTGCGGGACATCACGCTGTTCCTGTTGACCCAAAATATCCCCATCCGAGATGGGGACACGGTCCCTGGACCGGGTGGTGTCCACTGGACCGCGCACGCTCGCCAGCAACCGCTCACCGATCCGCCTCGGCATTGTTTGCGATTCTTTCCAGAAGATGGGACAACTCCACCCGATTCCCTGCGTTGAGGCCACACACTCTCGATGCGTGGATGTCCCGCATCACGGTTGAAGCCACCCCACCGCGAGCATGGCCAGAATCCATACGCCGAGCCCGATCCGGTAGAGGATAAACACCATCATCGAGTACCGTTTCAGGAAGCCGAGTAACCAGGCGATCGCCAGATAGCCGACCAGAGCGGAGGACAATAGGCCCGCTCCCAGTGCGATGATTTGGGAGCCAGAGGCCAGCAGTTCAGCCCGTTCATCCCAGAACTCTTTCGCCCCAGCGGCCAGGATGATCGGCAACGAGAGCAGGAACGAGAACCGCGCCGCCGCTGGCCGGGACAGCCCCGCGAACAACCCCGCCGTGATGGTCGTACCCGATCGGGAACCACCCGGCATCAATGCCATCGCCTGCCAGAGTCCGACCCACAACGCATCATGGAGGGTCACATCGGCTTCCTCGCGGTGAGGCCGTCCGAGCCGCTCCCGCCGACGGATCCACCATTCCGACGCGGCCATGAGCAGTGCGAAAATGATGGCGACCCAGGCGATGGCTTGCATGTGGAAGAAGGTCTGTTTGAGCCAATCTTTCCGCAATAGTCCAACTAGGCCCGCAGGAATCGAACCGAGTCCGATCCGCCAGGCCATACGGGATGCGGGCGATGTCCCCGGCCGCCCTTGTCGCAGATCCCCCCACACGCCCCGCAACAGAACCGCGATGTCGGCACGAAAGTAGGCGAACACCGCGCCGAGCGTGCCCATCTGAATGATGGTTGTAAATGCATCTTCAGGGTGCGGATGCCCGAGAAGTTGCCGGGCTACCACCAGATGCGCGGTGCTACTGATGGGTAAAAACTCGGTCAACCCTTGGATCACACCGAGCAAAATCGCTTCCCAGACTGACATCCGTGTCCTCACAGAATCCGCGCAGGGCACCATTCGGGGAGCGGAATGATGCCAACACCATCGCGCGGCCACCGGTTTCCCGCATGCATTCCGATCTTCCGCCCTGTTATAGTCATCAGCTTGGCCGCTTGCCTACTCACACGCAATCCCGAACGCCAAGTTGTTCACCATCCTGTTGAGAAACTTCTCCCGATTCGCGGCTGGTTGCGTGCGGTCACGCTCCGTATGATGGGATCAGAAGTTGTAACACGCTTGGGTTGTCTCATCATGTCCCGCTTTCTGACATGCACCGTCACACTGGCCCTGATCGGGTTCGGGCTCACTCCGGGTTCGGCCTGCGCGCACAAGATGGAAGTGCAAGCCACCCTCAAATCGGCCACGGAGGGGCAACCCACACGCATTGAAGTTGAAGCGTGGTATGAATTCGATGATTCCGCATCTGGGAAAGCGATTCTCACCGGCCCAGACGGTCAGGAACTGGCCACGGCTGAACTCGACGCGGAAAAAGGGACATGCACATTCCCGCTCACGCACCCCCGCCCAGGCACCTACAAAATCACCGTCGATGATGGAGCCGGGCACCGGGAATGGGTCATACTCACCCTCGCGGACGATCACCCCGCCGTTGTTTCCGTGCAATCCGTGCGGCGGAACCGCTGGCTCATGGGGGCGATCGGCCTAGGCATCATCGCGGTATTGACGATCGTCTGGTCGGCTCGGCGGTCCCGTTCGGCCAAGTCTTCCCCTGCTTGACTCGGTTTCCTGTAGGATAACAGGGCGTTCTGATCGCTGTCAGCGCGGTGTTTCCCTGGACAGGCACTCTGACGATGCCCCGGCGCTCTCCTCGTGGCAAACCGTACCACAAACCGACGAACCCGAACCGCAAACGCGGTGACGAACGGCGTTCCACCCGATCGGGCGAACATGTTCCGGTGATGCTGACCGAGGTACTCACCACCCTGGCCGTGCGTCCCGGCAGCGTGGTGGTCGATTGCACCCTCGGGTTTGCCGGGCACTCCGGGGAACTGTTGCGAGCAGTCGGCCCCACGGGGAAACTGATTGCGACCGATCTGGATGCCGCGAACATTCAGCGGGTGGAACCGACTCTCACGGCGGTTGGCCATCCGTTCACGCTTCAGCACAGTAATTTTGCCGCGCTGCCGACCGTGTTGGCGCAACAGGGGATCTCAGGTGTCGATGCCTTGCTCGCCGATCTGGGGATGTCGAGTATGCAGGTCGACGACCCGGAACGTGGCTTTTCCTTCTTGCGTGATGGTCCGCTCGACATGCGGATGGATCGCAACCGGGGCCGCACCGCCGCGGACCTGCTGAACACGCTGCCCGTGGAGGAACTCGCCGCCGCCTTCCGGGATCTGGGCGATGAACCAGCTGCCGAGGCCATCGCCGCCGCCATTGTCGCTCAGCGCGAAGCGGCACCACTCACCCGGACGGCCGAACTGACACGGTTGATCGAACAAGCCGCCCCCGTGCGGATTTTGCGAGGACCAGGCCAACCGCCGGAACGCAAACAAAAATTGTTACCCGCCACCCGCGTCTTCCAGGCGCTGCGGATCCTGGTCAATCGGGAATTGGCGAATCTTCAGCAACTCTTACGCATTCTGCCGGACATTCTGAATCCGGGGGGCACCGTGGCAATCATCAGCTTCCATAGCGGGGAAGATCGTCTTATCAAGGCATCGTTCCGCGATGGGCAACTGGCGGGTCATTATGACACCATCTCGGATGAACCCGTGCGGCCCACCGAGGACGAGAAACGCGCCAACCCCCGTTCCCGCTCCGCGAAACTCCGCTGGGCTCGCAAATGTGGCCCCAAAGCGTGCTGATCCATCGCATACCGATCGGAACGGATTCCCCGTCGCGGCTTCCCCTTGTCGCGGACATCCTGACCGTATGCGGGTCATTTCCATAATCTGCTGGAATCCTCGTTCCTCCTACGGAAATCGAAACTCATGGCCGAGAAGATTACGCCCCGCGGCAAGAACTACCCCCAATGGTATCTGGATGTCGTGAAGGAGGCCGGACTCGCCGATAACTCAGACGTGCGTGGGTGCATGG